>JALUZN010000106.1 GCA_027011835.1 Draconibacterium sp.
GCTGTAAAAAGGTTATTATGAACCTTATAGTTTGTACAGTTTTCGCCTGCACTATAATCCTCTAATCGAAGGCTGGCATTGGTAAAGTTATTAAAGGTTGAATTTTTTATCTCAACATTATTCGAAAACCGACCCCAAATACCGTATTTAGGCCCCCTGTTATACGAGGATGAAGTTGAGAAATCAAAATCGTAATTACCGTCAAATGTACAATTATCAAATACAATATCTTCAGAGATATTATCACTGATATCACCAATGTAGACTGCCGTATATGCCCCTTCTCCCAGGTCTAAATTTGTTAAATTGATATTTTTACTATCTCTTAAACTGATACCATAAAGATTTCCTCCGGTAATTTTTATGTTTTCAATATCTACATATTCAATATGAGAAATGGAAACAGCAAACTGTGCATATGAACACTCAATTTTTAAAGTACTTGGATCTACTGTTGAATACAAAGTAAGCAGCTGAGTTGATTTTTTATAGTTGAAGACTACTCTGTCGGGAACAGTGGTTCCAACATTCCCTACTGTTGGAGTTCCTAAAACCTCGCTGTCATTAATATAGAGTCTCTCAAGATTAAAATATTGATTCCAGGTAGAGCCAATTACAGTTGCATTAATAGTGGCTTCCCAAATATTAGAGCCTTTATCTGTCCATGAAATTTCTGTATTATCAAAGGTTGCCATGGCACAAATTTCGGGTAAATCGCCGGTTCCGTAACTGGTATAGGTAATAGGATTACCTGACACTCCGCTGGAGCTAATCGTTAAACTTTGGCCATACCAAACGTCTCCTCGTTTTAAATGAATTACATCTCCGGGTGAAAAAGTTGTTCCAGTTATTTTACTTAAGGTTTTCCATGCTGTACCTTCCGTTAGACCATCATTCGTATTGTCGCCTGTGGAATAGCTCACATAGTAATCTGTGGCAAACAAATTACCGGTAACAAACAACATTACAAGTAGTAAAAAATGTTTCATAATAGGTTTTGTTTTAAATAGTTAATTAATTATAAGGATACATAAAAAACAATTGAACCTGTAACTAATTTCCCCTTTAGAAGAATGTTGTAGTATTACGAATAGAATACTTGTAGCTTCCGTAGGTTCCAAAACAGGACAATTATATATTGTTCAATCACGTTTATTTTACATTGTACCTAAAAATCCAAATTGTTTTTTTTTGAGCCGGGTTTAACTCCGGCAATACAACAAAAGCTATTTAATCATGGCCAATTTGGTTTAACTCCAATCAAAAATATTTTCATCCTTTGTCTCTCGGGCAATCTCCTCCCTTAAGTTTAAATATTTTAAGCTAAAATAAAGTAACTCGCCCATGTACAGTGGTTTGTTATTCATATTTTCTCTTTCTTTGTTTTTTATGCCACCTCAACGAGTCGGCAATCCCTTCCTTTTCGGCTTTGTAAAGATAATGCCATATCGTTTATTTTTATTTGTCATCCACTTTTGGCTATTTTTGCAGGAACAATTATAAATCAATAAATAAAATATCCGATGTTCCTGCTGTTTAAATATGCCTTTCCCTATCGCATTGTCTCTCCAACATGTTAATATTTTAAATAGTGTCGACCATTTCACTCACTTATCACACTATTTCTTTTTTTAAATTCTGGAGCACTATTTGAGCCAGATTTTAGTCCACAGCCCGAAGACTATATTCTTAATTCCGTTACTGACTCCTCACCATAGGCCTTTTGTCCATTACAAATATAATTTTTTTGGTATCATTACTATATATTTATTTAAAAAATCAACTTGGGTTTTCTTTACGGGGATATTTATAAGTGGTTAAACTTACTGACAGCTAGGTCGATAGCTTTTGTGATTTTTAATAAAAAATTTGAAACACCTAAAATCGAAGTAGTTTTATAGTATCCTTATTAAGAGAGTACAAAGGATTTATGAATCATCGTTAGAGATTAACTTTAATTCTCCCGGTCAGGAATTTTCTCCTTATTGTGATTCATTAACGAATCTATAAAAGCCAAAACTGCAAAAAGGGTTAGTTTAGTCCGAAATAAAAGACATAACCGCAAAGTTTTGCCCTGACTGTTTTCTTATACAGAGGGGACAACATGCTCCGAAACGTTTGGTAGCCCGGCCCAAATAAAAACTGAAATCCATTTTTAGGGGGCAGTATCAGCTGAAATGTCAGCCGATTTATTAACCGAAAACCTATTTGGAATAAGAATATGTTTCATTTTTCTCAAAATAGCTATCTTAACAATAACACATTTATTGCATTAAAACCGGTCGGAATTTTAGAATCTTTCAATTTCACCCCGCAATTTATATCTTTGTAAATTATTGCAAAAAGCATTCATAAAGAGACGAAATGGAAAAAATCTGGAATTTAAAAAAACAAGGCGACCAAAACGAAGTAAAACACCTGTCGGCAGCGCTAAATGTAAATATGGTAATTGCCCGGTTGCTTGTTCAGCGAGGGATAAAAACCTTCGATGAAGCAAAATCTTTTTTTCGTCCCAGATTAAGCGACCTCCACGATCCATTTCTGATGAAAGATATGGATAAAGCTGTTACCCGCATTGAAGAGGCAATTGCAAAACAGGAGAAAGTTATTATTTATGGCGATTACGATGTTGACGGAACAACGTCGGTTGCACTTATGTACTCGTTTCTGAAATCGCGAATTGATAATATTGAATATTACATTCCCGACCGATACAGCGAAGGGTACGGGATTTCGCCCAAAAGTATCGACTATGCAATCGACAATGGTTATACACTGATAATTGCTTTAGATTGTGGAATTAAAGCAGTCGAAAAAATTGCCGGTGCCAAAGAGCGCGGCCTCGACTATATTATTTGCGACCATCACAATCCGGGAGACGAGGTTCCGCCGGCAGTGGCCGTTTTAGACCCAAAACAAACTGATTGCAACTACCCTTACAAAGAGCTGTCAGGCTGCGGTGTTGGGTTTAAACTGGCGCAGGCATTTTGTCAGAAAAATAATTTGGAGCAGGAAGAGATTTACGATTTACTCGACCTGTTGGTGGTTAGCATCGCTTCCGACATTGTTCCCATTACTGGAGAAAACAGGGTTTTGGCTTATTACGGTCTTAAGAAATTGAATTCGAACCCCGGAATTGGATTGCAAACCATTATAAATCTGGCCGGGATTAGCGGCACAGAAATTACAATTAGCGATATTGTTTTTAAAATAGGTCCCCGGCTAAATGCATCGGGAAGAATTGAACACGGGAAAAAATCGGTACAAATTCTGGTCTCCGAAGATGAGGAGAAATCGAATGAAATTGGTGCCGAAATTGATTCGTTCAATGAAATTCGTAAAACACTCGATCGCGACATTACTCAGGAAGCTCTCGACATGATTGAGAACAATGCAGAACTGCAAGAGATGAACAGTACGGTTTTGTATAACCGCGACTGGCACAAAGGTGTAGTAGGAATTGTGGCTTCGCGTGTTACCGAGAAATATTATTGCCCAACAATTATTTTAACCGAGTCGAACGGACTGGCTACCGGCTCGGCACGCTCGGTACGCGATTTCGATTTGTACGAAGCAATAGGGCAGTGCAGCGATTTACTCGAATCGTACGGCGGACATATGTATGCTGCCGGACTAACAATGAAAATTGAAAACATTCCGGAGTTTAAACGGCGGTTCGAGAAAATTGTAACCAACCAAATTACCGATATGCAACAAACTCAAACCATTGAGATTGATGCAAAAATACCGTTAAGCGAAATTACACCTCGCTTTTACCGCATTTTAAAACAGTTTGCTCCGTTCGGCCCACACAATATGGCACCGGTTTTTGTTACCGAAGATGTGTTCGACGCCGGAACAAGCCGGCTGGTAGGGAAAAACAAAGAGCATTTAAAACTCGACCTCGTTGAACCTGATGTAAACTCAGGCATTTTTGCCGGAATTGCTTTTAACCAGTCCGATGCTTTTGATTTAATAACTTCGGGACTCCCTTTCGACGTTTGTTATTCGATTACCGAAAATGAATACCGCGGAAAACGAAACCTGCAACTTTTTGTTAAAGACATTAAAAAGAGGGATATTTTTTAATTGAATTTCAGCTAACGCCAATCACTTCTTTTATCATACTTAAATCGGGAACAACTACTGCACCGGTATTTTTTAAACGCTTCTCCGACTGGTGTCCGTGTGCAACAAGAATGCAATTTATCTCCAATGCTTTGGCAACTTCATAATCGTGAATTGTATCGCCAATCATCCAGGTCTCCTCTTTTTTTATCGAATGGGTTAAAAGAAGCTGCTTCCCCCGTTCAATTTTCGACTCGGCATGATGGTTATTCAACCCGAAAACTTCTTCGAAAAAACCAAAAACAGAATTCTGTTTTAAAGTACGTTCCAGCATATTTTGTTCCATCGCCGAAAGCACAAACTGCCTGACGTTTTTTTCTTTAAACTGCAACAGAGTTTTACCTGCCAGTTTATGAAGTGTACAAATGTCAACTCCTTTGTTATAAATATGGATAAACTCTTTTGCAGGAATTGCAAACTCCTCCTTTTCAAAATTAAAACCTATGGCTTTGTAATAATTCTGAACCGGAAAAGTAAACACTTCTTTATACGTTTCAGTGGTTAATAGAGCAAGGTTACGTTTTTTTAGCAAACTATTTATGGCCGAAACACAAAACTCAACATCGTTTAATAATGTCCCGTTCCAGTCCCAAATAATAGTTTGCATCTACTCTTGGGTTTTTAATTTATTGATAACCGGATTGGCGTATAGCTTTAAAAATCGCTCCTGAATATTTGTTATTGGGAAATCGATATGAATTAGTGCCTGATCAATCATTGTTTTAAAACGCTTCTCCTCGGCATGGGTATACTTATTTTTAAACCGGTGTTCCTGCATCAACATATCGTAAGCAATATAGTTGTTTGGCCAAAGCTTAAAATTGAGATAAATATGTTTATCTATTAATCGGGCAATCTCTTCTATCTGGCTATTTTGTTCCGCTTTCGATTCAGCCTCCTTAAAATCGATTTTTAACGGGCTGCCAAAATTAAACTGAATTCGTCCCTTCGGATTAAACATTCCCATCGACATGCTTTTCAGGTCATCTTTACTGGTTTTCTTTTGCCCGTAATGCTCCATTTTTATCAACTCTTTCATCTTTGCCAGGCCACACGGCTCAATCTCGTACGAAATGGAAACAGGAACAATATTCAGCTCGTTAAAACCTTCCGAAATACTTTTTTTATTGCTCAAATTAAGCATTTTTAAAACACTCGGTTGCGTTTTGTCGTCGCCGTCTTTTGTACGTCCCTCGCGTTGTGCAATCCAGCTCGACATATTATCCTCGAGAATCGACTTTCGAATATATGCCGAAACTTTCTTCGAAGCTAACATCAACTCACGTGGTGGCAGCCCTCGTTTTATAATAAATGCACGATTTAATTTTACGGCATGTTCAATCCAATCGTAAAGCAGCAAATTGTCGCCAATAGCTATTTGCGTGGTATTTAACCCCTCCTCAAAAATCAAATAATTTAACAGTCCTGCATCGAGAACAATATCGCGGTGGTTCGAAATAAAAAGGTATGCCTTCTCTTTGTCAAGTTTTCCAACTCCTTTACATTTTACTCCTTCCGATGTGTTATTTATTATCCATCGTAACAAATCGTATATTACAGTTCCCTGAAACTGCTTAATACTTCGAACCATTCGCAGCTGAAGTTTCACCATCTGCACCTTTGGCCGAACTTTAAAAACATGCATTAAAACATCGTCTAATGCGTGGTCTTTTAACATCAGTTTTATTTTCGACTTAACCTCTTTATCGGTGTACGGACGAATATCATCAAAATCAAATTCAGACATGCTATTTTTTTTGTGAATGAACAAAGTAAAGAATTCAAAACTATATTTTCAACCTTAATTGAAATTTTAACTCGGTTTTATTGTTCCCTGCAATTTTATTATTTCCCGAGCTAATAAATTCACGGTCGTTCCACATTGTGTTTGCCACTTTAAACCAGAAGTCGAGATTCTCCGAAATTTTACACCTCAAATTAAGATACGTACGAAACCCCTTGCCGTAATAAGCCGGAATTGAAAACGTATAAAGAAGATCGTTTTCGTAAGCATAAATGCGCGAATAATAGCTGTCGGTGTTAAACCAGGCAACACGCGCCGAAACATTCAGAGGCATCTTTTCAGGCGAAAACTGCACATCCTGAAAGATTACGACCCCGTTCTCTTTTTTTGTTCCCTTATAAAAAACATGTTCAATTCGTGTTTTTAAAGTAACACTTTCGCTTGGTTTATACTGAAAATGCAACCTGATTTTACGAAGCTGAGCAGGCAAATTTACATACCTTTCGTTTTCAATAAATTTATGCTCTTTCACTTCGTTTTTATAACGGAGATAGAACCCAAACCGGCGCGAAAAAGTAAAATCGGCCTGTGCAAAAATATCCCACCCCTGCGAAGGGCCTGCAGTATAATAGTTAATCCACCCCGAATGATAAAAATCGGAATAGGCCGAAAGCGTAACAAATTTCACAGGAAGAATCTTTGTGCCGAAAAAGATACCGGTTTCATTATTTGCAGCACTTCCTTCGGCAAAGGTATTCGACCAGTACGCATGGTAGTTTTTGTCGAAATGGCGAAAAAGAACCGAAAAACTTAACCGGTCGGTTAATCGGGCAACAGCACCCTGCACCACCGCTTTCCCTGTCGATTTCGACATGGCCGCTTCGCCAAAAAGCTGATATTTCCCTTTGCTGAAAAGATAATCTACACCACCGGTAAAATTTTCTGTCCCTCGAAAACGATATTGATTATAGAGTTGCGAGGCTCGAAAAAAAAGCATATTAAAATGCTGATACGAAACTGTTGCGCCAACTTTTAAATGGTTGAAATTCCAGGTCAGTATTCCGCCAATATTTCTATCCTGAACAGAATGTTTATCGGCAATTTCGTTTTTTGTTCGGTGGTAACCCGAAGTTTGCAAGCTCGTAAAAAACGGGCGAATTGTATCTGTCTGAATCACGTTTCCATCGACATTTTTTTGCGAATAGAAAACAGAAATTCGTGCATCGCCAAACTTTAAGGTAGTTGCAACTCCTCTGAAAAACATATTCTCTTCAACCGAAGTAAACGGTCGTACTCCGCGGTTGGTTTTCGAAATATTTAAAATATCCTCTGTTTTTCCCATCGAATATTCCTGCCACAAAACCAGCCCCTGCCCCGAGCGAACAATAAAATCGCCAACTGTAATATTCTCGATAACCGGACTAATATTTACACTTAAATGGGCCGAGTAAAAATCGAACCCGTTTTTATTCGAGCCCTTAAAAAAAGCTTCGCCCGGGTCTTTTTCGGCTGTAAATCCCACCGAGAATTTATCGCGCGCAACAAAATGGTAACGTGTATAATAACGAAACCGGTTTCCCTCGTAGCGAGTTTCGCCCTCGTTGTCTGGCAAATATCCTTTTGCTTTTTGTGCCAACCCTAAACCGCGCATTAAAAGTTGATGTCGCCCGTATTTTAATGCAGTCGCAAGGCTTTCTTTTTTTTGCTGCACCTCGCCAAACCGTATAAAAGGTGCAATTTGCTTCAACAAGTCGGGCGAAAAACCATCGATGGTATTCAACTCGTAAATAGAATACGCCGGGCCAAATTCGTTAATATAACTGAGCAGTTTATTAATTTGAATGTCGTTTAAAACATACAGCCTCGAAAGTTCGGCCTCGTTTGTAGCGTTTATATTTATGGGATTTTCGGCAAGCTCTTCCAAATCTTCTATTATTAAACCCACGTCGGTACCCGGTTTTAAATTTGCCAGTTGCCCCTCAACTATCGACTCGATAATCCGCTCCGATTCGGTTTTTTGTGCCACCACCGACAAAAAAGAAAGAAGTAAAAAAAGTATGAGTATTGACTTTTGCATTTGCTTGTTTCTTACAATTTAATTTGAATTGAAACCGATGGTGTTACACCCAAATTTCCGTGATAGCCAAATCCAATATCGGTGGTAATATTGCCAAAACTGTAACCAATTCCGGCCGTATAATTTACCGGCTTCCCCGAAATGCCAAAGCGCAATGCAAGATTTTCCACCGGAGAAAATTCAATGCCGGTTTTCAAAATAAACGGGTTTTTCAAATCTTTTTCGGTTTCAACGGTTACCAAAATTGTTTTATCGAAACAGTAGTGGCCACCCAACCTGAAAATAGTTGGCGACTTTTGTTTTCCCTCGTTGGTTTCTATTCCGTTTGCAACAGGGTTAAAAACGTGCGCTCCCAAAAACAGTTTTTTTGTTGGCGAATAAACCACACCAATCTCGACAGTGGCAAAACCAAACGCCTTCCTGTTTTCGGGCAGCCGCTGCGAAAAATAGTCGAGCTGAACTGCTGCCGAGAACTTTCCGGAAAGCTGTTTGGAAAAAGAGAGTCCCACTTTATTCTCTTTAAAAGCTCCCTTCCCAAACTGATAAAAGCTAAATCCGAATGTTCCGGCAGAAACCGGCAAAACAAGCGATGTAGCAGCCAAAGAGAGTTCGTCGACTAAATATCTCGATTCAAAAAAAATACCCGCCGTAAAACCATTTATTCCTGCAATTGAAGCTTGATTATGAAAGGTACTCCAAACATCGGGAATAGTGACAAATGCATTAGAAAGTGCCAGCGAACGTGCGCCAACCGGATGATTTTCGGTGGCTAAAAGTGATGCCAACCAAACAAAAATGAGCACGAAGGTTAAAAAAGTTTTTTTCATAAAAAAGAAGAGATTCCTATTTATTTACCTCTTCTAAAGTACAAAAAAATAACGTAATTAATTCGTTTTAAAATTATATTTTACTTTCGAAAGCTCATCGTTTGCTTTTACAATTTTCTGTTTTAAACTCTCTTTATATTCAATTAGTTTTTGCATTAATGCTTCGTCGCCGGTGGCCATCATTTGCACGGCAAGAATGGCGGCATTCAACGCACCATTAACAGCAACCGTTGCAACCGGAATTCCGGGAGGCATTTGTAAAATTGCCAAAATCGAGTCGACCCCCGAAAGTGTGGCATTTATCGGAACTCCAATAACCGGAATCGGAGTCATTGCAGCAATCACGCCCGGCAGGTGTGCAGCCATTCCGGCACCTGCAATTATTACTTTAATTCCATTCTCTTTTGCACTTTTTGCAAAAACCTCCACCTCTTCGGGCGTGCGGTGTGCCGATAAAGCATTCATTTCGAAAGGAATTTCAAAATCCTCAAAAAATTTAGCTGCCTTTTCCATCACTCCCAAATCGGAAGTGCTCCCCATAATAATGCTCACTTGTGGTTTCATAGTATAAAATTAAATTGAACAACCCGAACGGTACAACTTCCCCATTCATTCATCAGTATGTAAATATTTCAAAATTATAATTTTCGGTATTTTTCCCTCTGCAAATTAATAGCAAACTGCCAAAACTTAAAATTCAATATTATTTCAGCCATAAATTGTTCCCCGTTTTGCTTTTTATATTTTCTGTAAACCGAATTGTTTTGTTATTTTGTACCTTTTAAATTCGAAAAAAAACAAAATTACAGCAATTTAGCAACTTATAAAAATCAATCTTTTGAAATTATGAAACAGGTTAAAGTACACGACAAAACATTTAAACTCTATATTCCTCACGAAAAAATTAGTGCAGTAGTTGAAGAGATGGCCGATAAAATGAACGAGGAACTTGTAGGTAAAAATCCTCTGTTTTTGTGTATTTTAAACGGGTCGTTTATGTTTGCGGCCGAGCTTTTTAAACGAATTGATTTAATTGAAACCGAAATCTCTTTTGTAAAATTATCGTCGTACGAGGGCGACAGCACCACAGGAAAAGTAAAACAACTAATAGGGTTAAACGAAGACATTACAGGACGAACTGTTGTTATTCTTGAAGATATTGTTGATACAGGAATTACAATGGTGAATATAAAAGCTCAATTGGCAAAAATGAATCCCAAAGAGGTAAAAGTGGCTACGCTCTTACTGAAACCCGATTCGTTACAAAAAGAGATTAAATTAGACTATGTGGGGCTGGAAATTCCCAACGATTTTATTGTTGGCTATGGTTTAGATTACGATGGACATGGTCGCAATTTAATAGATATTTATTCAGTTATTAACGATTAAAAACCGAACTTAAAATGTTAAATCTTGTTTTATTTGGCCCCCCGGGAGCGGGAAAAGGCACACAGGCAAACTTCCTTAAAGAAGAATACGGACTTATTCATTTGTCGACAGGCGACCTGTTACGAAGCCGGATTGCCGAAGGTACTGCCCTGGGAATTGAAGCAAAACAATATATGGATAAAGGAGAACTCGCTCCCGATAATATTGTAATTGGAATGATTAGAAACACACTAAAAAAACATCCCGATGCAAATGGATTTATTTTCGACGGGTTTCCAAGAACAGTTCCGCAAGCCGATGCTTTAGACGAAATGTTAAACAAAAACAATGTCCCGGTTTCGGGAATGTTAAGTTTAGAAGTTGAAAAAGAGGAATTAATTAAGCGATTGCTTAACCGTGCACAGATTTCGGGCCGGGTCGACGACCAAAATCAAGAAGTGATTAAAAACAGAATTAACGTTTATAACGAAAAGACTTTCCCTTTAATCGAGTACTATAAATCTCAAAATAAATTCTACGCAATTAACGGAATGGGGACCGTCGACGACATTTCCCGCCGCCTAAAAGAAGTTGTCGATAGATTTTAATCGTTAATAAAAACATTTCTTATCACAGAAAAATGGCTGAATCGAATTTTGTTGATTACGTAAAAATTCATTGTAAATCGGGGCACGGCGGAGCAGGCTCGCACCATATGAGGCGCGAAAAGTTTATTGCCTACGGTGGCCCCGACGGTGGCGACGGTGGAAGAGGCGGCCATATAATTGTGGTTGGAAACAAACAGATGTGGACATTACTGCACCTGAAATACAGAAAACATATAAAAGCCGGAATTGGCGAACCGGGAGGAAAACAGCGCAGCTCGGGTGCCGATGGCGAAGATATTTACCTGGAAGTGCCTTTGGGAACCATTGCAAAAGATGCAGAAACCGGCGAAGTGCTGTTTGAAATATCGGAAGACGGCGAAGAGCACATTTTGGCAAAAGGAGGAAAAGGCGGCTGGGGAAACGACCATTTTAAAACAGCCACCAACCAAACTCCGCGCTATGCTCAACCCGGCGAAGAAGGCTTTGAAGGTTGGCGGATTCTGGAACTGAAAGTTTTGGCCGATGTAGGACTTGTAGGATTTCCAAGCGCAGGAAAATCAACTCTCTTGTCGGTAGTGTCGGCAGCAAAACCAAAAATTGCCGAGTACCATTTTACAACGCTGGTTCCAAACCTTGGCATTGTGGGACACCGCGAACAACGTTCGTTTGTTATGGCCGATATTCCCGGAATAATTGAAGGTGCCAGCGAAGGGAAAGGACTGGGATTGCGGTTTTTACGCCATATTGAAAGAAACTCGATGCTGCTGTTTATGGTTCCGGCTGACAGCGACGACCACCTGAAAGAGTATAAAATTCTGATGAACGAACTTGAAAAATACAACCCTGAGCTGTTAGACAAGCAACGTTTCCTCGGAATAAGCAAAGCCGACATGCTCGATGAAGAGCTGATGAGCGAAATTAGTGCCGAATTGGAAGGAATTCCTCATCTGTTTTTTTCATCGGTAACCGGGCAAAATATCCAACAATTAAAAGACAAAATCTGGGAAATTCTGAATAGTTAAATAAATGGAGTGGCTTCAAAACATAATCGAATTCGACAAAGAGCTGTTTCTCTATTTAAACAGTTTTCACACCAGTTTCTGGGACACAATTATGTTGATGATAACCCGCAAGGAGACGTGGGTTCCTCTCTACCTCATCATCGTTTACTTTTTTATTAAAAACTACCGGAGTAAATCGGTTTTAGTTATCCTTTTCTTGGCGTTAACAGTTGTAGCCAGCGACCAGATTTCGGTGTTAATTAAAGAGTCGGTACAACGACTACGACCTGTTTACGAGCCGTCAATCGAGCATTTGGTTCACAATGTTTTTCGCAAAGGCGGATTACACGGATTTGTGTCGTCGCACGCTGCCAATATGTTTGCAATTTTTGGGTTTACATCGCTTATTTTTAAAAATCGAAGATACCTCTTTCTGATGTTGTTCTGGGCACTGGCAATCTCGTATTCGCGTATTTATGCAGGCGTACATTACCCACTCGACATTTTGGGAGGTGCCACTTTAGGATGGCTGATTGCCTTTGCTATGTACAAATTAATGATGTTTATTGAGAACCATTTTTTTATTGCAAAATCGCCAAAAATTGAAAAAACAAAACTCTCAAAAACCAATTTCAAAATAGTATTTCTGGTGTTTAGCGTTTCCGTTCTCTCGTTCACTATAATGACCTATATTCTTCACCATTACAACTATTTATAATGGGCACGCCAGCAGTTGATTTTTACACCGAAAAACTCGAAGTATATTCAACAAAACTCACTTCAATAACACATAAAGTACGCCGGTTTGGTTGGTATCGGTTTCTTACTTTTCTATCGATTTTTGCTCCCGTTTTTATTTTTGGATGGAACAGCCAAATAACCTTTGCCATCTCCTTTTCGGCAATTATTCTCTTTTTCTTTTTGATTAAAAAGAACCTTCAACTCGAAAAAAAGAAGAGAAAATATATCGAGCTTAAAAAGCTGGCTGAAGACGAGTTGCTGGCACTTCAACACTCGTTTACGCATTTCGCAAATGGAAAAGAATTTTTAGATACCAACCACTTTTTTTCGTACGATTTAGACCTTTTTGGAGAAGGTTCGCTGTTCCAGTTTTTAAATCGCACTTCAACCATAAACGGCAAGCAACTTCTGGCAAACCGCCTCACTCATCCGTCAACCCAAAAAGAGGAGATTGAAAAAAGACAACAAGCTGTTGAAGAGCTGTCACTTATTCCAAACTGGCGAATTCATTTTCTTGCCAACGGAAAACTGTTTCACGAAACAGAGCAGATGAGTGCCGAAATAAAAACGTGGGCAACCGATGAGCTGCCATTGCATAACAAGTCAAAAGTTAAGTGGCTAATTCGTATTCTGCCAATAGTAACAGTGCTTTCGGCAGTTCCTGCAATCCTCGGAATTTCAAATCTTTACCTTGCAACTGCTGTACTTCTGCAATGGATATTCATCTATTTCTTTTGGAAAAGAATCACTCAATATTTCTCCTATTTCGGGCGAAAATCGGAACTACTCGGGAAATATATGCAGCTTTTACAATTTATTGAGGAGCGTAAATTCAGCTCTGAATATTTAAAGGAAATTCAACAAAAAGTTTTAAAACCGGAACGCGCAAGCCTTGTTTTTAAACAGCTGAAAAGTTTGGTAAAAGAGTTGGAATACAGGCAAAATTTAATTGTTGGTATTTTTCTGAATTCGTTTTTCTTGTGGGATATTCGTTGTATTTATCGCCTCTGGAACTGGCACAGGAGAAATCGTAAAAAAGTGGCTGTTTGGGTCGATGTAATTGCCGAATTCGATGCACTTATTAGTTTAGCTAATTTTGCCAACAACCACCCGGCATTTACATTTCCAAACATACACGACGGTGGTTTTCTGTTACAGGCAGAAGAGTTGGGGCACCCGCTTTTAAAAGCCGAAAAACGAATTTGCAACAACATAGAAATTGCCGGCTGGTCGAAAGTTGTAATTGTTACGGGTGCAAACATGGCAGGAAAAAGCACGTTTCTTCGAACCGTGGGCGTTAACCTTATTTTGGGGCGGCTCGGCGCTCCGGTTTGTGCCGAAAAAATGACTTTAACACCCATTCCCATTTACACAAATATGCGAACAACCGACTCGTTGCTAAAAGACGAATCGTATTTCTTTGCCGAGCTAAAAAGGCTAAAAGGCGTTTTAGAGCGACTGCGAAACGGCGAACGCATCTTTGTCGTTCTCGACGAAATGCTGAAAGGAACAAATTCAGTCGACAAACTAAACGGCTCGAAAGAGCTGATAAAGAAACTAATTGAGTTAAAATCGGTTTCGCTTATTGCCACACACGATTTAAAGTTAAGCGAAATGGAAAAGAATTTTCCACAGCAAGTTTTCAACAAATGTTTCGAAATTAAGATTGAAAACAATGAAATGATTTTCGACTACAAACTTAGCGACGGGGTTACAAAAACAATGAATGCTACATTTTTAATGAAAAAAATGGGGATTATTTAATAAAAATAATTCCTCGAGGCTCTGCCTCGGGGTTCCATATTTTCTCCCCTGAAACTCAGGGGAGATGTCATCCGTCAGTTGACAGATGACAAAGGGGTATAATAAATCGTCAGTTTTTCTGTTTTTCAACAACATATACAACCCAAATAACTATTCGGTTTTTATTCAATATTTTTCAACTTTATTTTGTTAGTTACTGCTTGGCGAAAACCGCATAATTACAGAGTTGTTTGATTATATTTGTCACAAATTGCATAAGTTATGACTCAACAGTACGACGAAGGAACGATAAGAACATTAGACTGGCAGGAACATATCAGGAAACGTCCGGGAATGTATATTGGGAAATTGGGCGACGGTTCTACTGCCGACGATGGAATTTATGTACTTCTGAAAGAGGTACTCGACAATTCGGTTGACGAATTTATGATGGGGTACGGGAAAAGAATTACCGTAGAAATTGATCAGGATAAAGTTTCTATTCGCGATTATGGCCGAGGAATTCCGTTAGGGAAACTGGTAGATGTTGCAAGCAAAATGAACACCGGAGCTAAATACGATTCGAAAGTGTTTAAGAAGTCGGTGGGACTGAACGGCGTAGGTATTAAAGCGGTAAATGCACTCTCGGCTAATTTCGTAATAAAAGCCGTTCGCGAAGGAGTTGCCAAAGAGGTTTTCTTTAGCCGTGGAATTAAAATCGACGAAAAAGATTACACGGGAGTTGAGGAGGAGAATGGTACAAGTGTAAGTTTCGTACCCGATCAAACCATATTTAAAAAGTTCAGGTACATTAGCGACTATGTGGTTAATATGCTAAAAAACTATACGTTTCTGAATGCAGGACTAACCATAGAGTTTAACGGCGAGAAGTACTATTCGAGAAACGGATTGCGCGATTTGCTCGAAGAAAATATGGACCACCATCCCATTTATCCGATAATACACCTGAAAGGTGAGGACATTGAGGTGGCAATAACGCACGGAAATCAATACGGCGAAGATTACTACTCGTTTGTTAACGGGCAACACACAACACAGGGAGGAACACATTTACAGGCATTTCGCGAGGTGATTGTGAAAACCATCCGCGAGTTTTACAAAAAAGATTACGACCCCTCCGATATTCGCGCATCAATTGTTGCAGCAATAAGTATTAAAGTTGAAGAGCCCGTTTTCGAATCGCAGACAAAAACAAAGCTGGGCTCGAAAGATATCGGTCCGGAAGGTCCTTCGGTTCGAGCACATGTCTCCAACTTTTTACACAAAGAGTTAAACAACTTTTTACATAAAAATCCCGATACTGCTGAAGTTCTGTTACGCCGGATTGTTGAGTCGGAACGCGAGCGGAAAGCCATTTCGGGAATAAAAAAATTGGCCAAACAGCGGGCAAAAAAATCGAGCCTTCATAATAAAAAGCTGCGCGACTGCCGCATTCATTTTAACGGGAAAAAAGAGGGAAAAGAGGAGTCGAGCATATTTATTACCGAGGGCGATTCGGCAAGCGGCTCCATTACTAAATCGCGCGATGTAAATACACAAGCAGTCTTCAGTTTAAAAGGAAAACCGCTAAACACTTTCGGATTAACAAAAAAGGTAGTTTACGAAAACGAAGAGTTTAACCTGCTTCAGGCAGCTCTAAACATAGAAGAGAGCTTGGAAGATTTACGCTACAACAAAGTAATTATTGCCACCGATGCCGACGTTGACGGAATGCACATTCGGCTGTTGCTAATTACATTCTTTTTGCAGTTTTTCCCTGAACTCATAAAAAAAGGGCACGTTTACATTTTGCAAACACCGCTGTTCAGAGTTCGAAATAAGAAAAAAACCTACTACTGTTACTCGGAAGAGGAAAAAGAAAAAGCAATACTAAAACTGAAAGGGAAACCGGAAATTACACGGTTTAAAGGGCTGGGAGAGATTTCGCCCGACGAATTTAAACACTTTATTGGCAACGATATACGACTCGACCCGGTTGTTTTGAAAAAACATGAATCGGTAGCAGAAATGCTCGAATTTTACATGGGAAAAAACACACCAACCCGGCAGGAGTTTATTATTGATAACCTATATGTTGAAAAAGATGAAGTTGCATAAAACCATTTAGAGGAAGAATAACAATAGATGTCAGAAGAGAATTTAAATAACGAAGAGATTCAGGATGAGATTGTACCTGAAGAGGAGATTCAGAAAGAGGGCGTAAAAGACACAGTTACCTATCTTTCGGGAATGTATCGCGAATGGTTTCTCGATTACGCTTCGTATGTAATTTTAGAGCGGGCTGTTCCATACATTAACGACGGGTTAAAGCCTGTGCAACGCCGTATTATGCACGCCATGCGCGAAATGGACGACGGACGCTACAACAAAGTGGCCAACATAATAGGGCAAACCATGCAGTACCACCCGCACGGCGACGCATCGATTGCCGATGCAACCGTACAACTCGGGCAAAAAGAGCTGTTGATTGACACACAGGGAAACTGGGGAAATATTCTTACCGGCGACAGCTCGGCTGCTCCACGGTATATCGAAGCGCGCTTGTCGAAATTTGCGTTAGAAGTTCTGTTCAACCCCAAAACCACCGAATGGAAACTTTCGTACGACGGACGTAAAAGAGAACCGGTAACACTTCCCGTAAAATTTCCCCTTCTTCTGGCACAAGGTGTCGACGGAATTGCGGTTGGACTGGCATCGAAACTGTTCCCGCACAATTTTAACGAATTAATCGACGCTTCAATAGCATATCTGAAAAATAAAGATTTTGAGCTGGTTCCCGATTTTCCGACAGGAGGTTCGGCCGACTTTAGTAAATATAACGACGGGTTACGTGGCGGCTCGGTAAAAGTGCGTGCAAAAATCGAAAAACGCGATAACAAAACACTAGTAATTACAGAGGTTCCCTACGGGAAAACTACGTCGTCGTTAATCGAATCGATTATTAAAGCCAACGATAAGGGCAAAATAAAAATTAAAAAGATTGACGATAACACCGCTGAATTTGTCGAAATCATAGTTCATTTGGCATCGGGCGTTTCGTCCGACAACACCATCGACGCACTTTACGCTTTTACCGATTGCGAAATGTCGCTGTCGCCCAACTCGTGTATTATTGAAAACGACAAGCCGCTGTTTATTGGGGTGAAAGAGATTTTGCGCCGCTCGACCGACAGCACACTGAAATTATTAAAACTGGAGCTGGAGATAAAAAAATCGGAACTCGAAGAGGCCTGGCACTTCTCTTCACTCGAAAAAATATTTATTGAAGAGCGCATTTATAAAGACAAAAAGTTCGAGGACTCGGAAAATATGGATGCAGCCGTTGCACACATCGATAAACGACTCGACCCGTGGAAACCAAAA
The DNA here is from genome assembly GCA_027011835.1 of Draconibacterium sp. Lineage (GTDB taxonomy): Bacteria > Bacteroidota > Bacteroidia > Bacteroidales > Prolixibacteraceae > Draconibacterium. The sequence goes on from JALUZN010000106.1 coordinate 17,622, forward strand.
TTGAAACGCGAGATAACCCGCGAAGATATTTTGAAACTGATGGAAATAAGAATGGCTCGCATTCTTAAATTCAATAAAGATAAAGCCAACGACCACCTTTTAGCCATTGAAGATGAAATTGCAGAAGTAGAAAAAAACATTAGTAACATTGTTCCGTTCACCATAAAATGGTTTCAACACCTGAAAACAAAATATGGGAAAGGCCGCGACCGGAAAACGGAAATTCGTAGTTTCGAAAACATTGTGGCTTCGAAAGTTGTGGTTCGGAATGAAAAACTATACATCGACCGCAAAGAGGGTTTTATTGGTACCGGACTAAAAAAATCGGAATTTATTTGCGACTGCTCCGACATTGACGATATTATTATTTTCCGCCGCGACGGGTCGTATTTTATCACCAAAGTCTCAGACAAAGCATTTATTGGTAAAAATCCGCTACACATTGCTATTTTCAAGAAAAACGATAAACGAACCATTTACAATGTGGTGTACCGCGATGGAAAATCGGGCTACTCGTATATGAAACGCTTTTTTGTTACCGGTGTAACGCGCGACAAAGAGTACAACCTTACCAAAGCAACAAAAGGCTCACGAATTATCTATTTCTCGGCAAATCCTAACGGCGAAGCCGAAGTTTTAAAAGTTGTTTTAAAACCAAAACCACGAATTAAGAAACTTATTTTCGAAGAAGATTTGAGCGAACTGGCAATTAAAGGACGCCAGAGTATGGGAAATATTTTAACCAAATACGATGTCCATAAAATATCGATGAAGGAGAAAGGTATCTCTACTTTGGGTGGACGTAAAATTTGGTTCGACGAAGATGTATTACGACTAAACGCCGACTCGCGCGGTAAGTTTCTTGGCGAATTCTCGGGCGAAGATAAAATTCTTGTTCTTTATAAAAAAGGAGAATACCAACTCTACAATTACGACCTGAGCAACCATTTTGAACAAGATATTCTTACCATCGAAAAATTCGATAAAAGCAAAGTTCTTTCGGCCGTTTATTTCGATGCTGAACAAAAATACTACTACGTAAAACGTTTCGAAATAGAGGAGATAGAAGGAAAATCGTTCTCGTTTATCGGAGAAAATCCCGACAATAAACTGGTAAGTGTAACGTGGGTACGTTACCCGCGACTGGAGTTGGAATTTGGTGGTAGAAACTCGGAACGCGAAAATGAAATAATAGAAGTTGCCGAATTTATTGGGGTAAAATCGTGGAAAGCAAAAGGGAAACGACTGACAAATTACGAAGTTGAAAACATTAAAGAGATTGAACCGATAATAAAAGACGAAGACGATAAACCGGAACCGGAGGAAAGCGAAAACCAAGAGGCAAAAAGCATCGATGATATTCCATTTGAAATAACCCGGCCAAAACCGGAAGACGAGAATCCAAATCAGATGTCGTTGTTTTAGTTCAAAGATTCGCGTTTAAAGTTAAAGCGGATATTCAAATTAATTACCGCTGCAATACAGATTTATTGGTTCGGCACATTTTTATAGATACCTCATAAATAGAGAATTACAAGGCAGAAGACAATTGTTGTGATTTATTAATAATCAGATCTTTGCGACTTTGCAGCTTTGCGAGAAACAAAAATTTAACGAAGTATTTAGATTACTATGAGAATTTATTTAATTGGATATATGGGAAGTGGTAAATCGTATTTGGGACGCAAACTCTCGAAATATTTAGGGTTACAATTTGTCGACATGGACCACTACATCGAAAAGCGAAACCACAAAACCATTCCGCAGATTTTTGCCGAAGAGGGCGAACCCGAATTCAGAAAAAAAGAGCGTAAAGCACTGGAAGAACTTTCGGAATTTACCAACATTGTTATTGCTACCGGCGGCGGTGCTCCCTGCTTTTTCGACAATATTGATTTGATGAACAAAACCGGAAAAACCATTTACCTGAATATCGACCCAAAAATTTTAGCCGAAAGATTATTGAAATCGAAAACAGAACGCCCATTAATAAAAGGAAAATCGAAACCCGAGTTAATCGATTTTATTGACGACACGTTAAAACAACGCCACAACTTTTATTCGCAGGCACAACTCCAAATTACCCACCCCGATATTAATATGGAAGAGGTAAAAAAAATGGTGTCGGAAATATAATCTCCTCAAACAAACAGGAGAGTCCAAGAACTATCCGAGTCAACTATCTTAAAAGAAATCGTCAAAATCGTCCTCTGTTTTCTCTTTGTCTTTGCCGTCGCAATCTAAATTTATATCGAAATGGAGAGGTTTCTTAAACTCCATATCTTCGGTAATTCCCAGCGACTTGTCGGCAAGAACCTTTTTATAAAAATAGCCCCAAATTGGAAGTGCCATATTTGCACCCTGCCCGCTCGATATGGTTCTGAAATGGATACTTCGTAAATCGGCACCGGTCCAAACTCCGGCCGACAGTTTTGGCGTAACTCCAATAAACCAACCGTCGGAATGATTTTGTGTAGTACCGGTTTTTCCCGCAATTGGCATCGTAAATTTTCCATAATTATCGCGATAACGAAGTCTTCTTCCTGTTCCTTCGTCAACAACCGCCTGCATTAAATTCAACATTAAATATGCCGTCTGTTCATCAATTGCTTCGTGTTTCTCGGGATGAAAAGTTGCAATTACATTTCCATGCCTGTCTTCAATACGGGTAACAAAATAGGGTTTTATAAATACGCCAAGATTTGCATAGGTATTAAAAGCGCCAACCATTTCGTAAAGTGTAACATCCGAAACGCCAAGAAACATTGAATGAACCGGGTCTATGGGGCTGTACACGCCCAGTCGTTTCATTATTTCTACCACGGCACGTGGATTAAACTGTTTTAGCACCCAGGCCGAAATCCGGTTTTTCGAGTTGGCCAGCCCCCATTTTAAAGTTACCAGTTTTCCATCCATTTCAGGGTCAACGTCGGCATCTTTAGGCTCGTAAATCGAGCCGTCGGGTTCCTGAAACTGCTGACTTACGTACGGAACTTTTGTACACGGCGTATATCCGTTTTGCATAGCAAGCGTGTATAAAAATGGTTTCACAGTCGACCCCACCTGTCGTTTCCCGTCTTTCACCATATCGTACATAAAGTATTTATAATTGGGCCCGCCAACGTATGCTTTTACTTTTCCGGTTTCGGTATCCATAGCCATAAACGACGACCGGAAATAATGCAAATACCATTTTATCGAATCGAGAGGAGTCATTGTGGTATCTATTTCACCATCCCACGAAAACACAGTCATTTCGACCGGTTTTTTGAAATTAGCTTTTATCTCATCAAAATTCATCCCTTTTTTCTTTAAAACGCGGTAACGCTCGCTTTGACGGATGGCTCTGTTCAATAAACTATTTACTTCGTTGGCACTCATATTGTTTGCAAACGGCGGATTTTTCAAGTCTTTCATACTTCCGTCGAAAAGAGGTTGCAGGTCGTATCGCAAATGCTTTTCTATTGCTTCAACAGCATACCGTTGCATTCTTGAGTCGAGTGTTGAATATATTTTTAACCCGTCGGTATATAAATTATAATGCTCGCCGTTTGGTTTTACATTTTTATTACACCACCCAAAAAGCGGATTGTTTTTCCACTCTTCGCTATCTTCAATAAATTTTTGCCCTTGCCACGATGCATAGTTTTTTCGTTCGGGCTTTTTTGCCGTTAGCGTTAAACGCAAATACTCTCTAAAATAGGGAGCCGGCCCAAGTTTATAATCAACTTTCCTGTAATTTAAATCGAGAGGAAGTTGTTTTACCGAATCGCAAACTTCTTTTGAAATGAAATTGTATTTTTCCATCTGGTCGAGCACAACATTCCGGCGTTTTAAAACCAGTTCGGGGCGGCGAACAGGATTATACAACGACGAGTTTTTTGCCATACCAACCAACATGGCCGACTGGTGAAGCTGAAGCGAGTCGGGCGAGATATTAAAATATACGTTGGCTGCCGATTTAATTCCAACGGCGTTATTCAGGTAGTCGTATTTATTGAGGTACATTAAAATAATCTCCTCTTTGGTATAGCTGCGTTCCAGTTTTACCGCAATTACCCACTCTTTAAATTTTCGTAACACCAGCTCTATTTTATTCGAAAAACGGTCGCGCGGGAAAAGCATCTTTGCCAACTGCTGACTCAACGTACTTCCACCGCCACTACTCGAGTTGCCGGTAACAATTCCTTTTGCCACCCGCATCAATCCACGTAAATCAATTCCCGAATGAGAATAAAAACGAACATCTTCGGTGGCAATAAGTGCATTTATTAAATGAGGTGGTAAATCTTTGTAATCAACATAAGTACGGTTTTCGTGAATAAAATATTTATCCAAAACTTTCCCGTCTTCCGAAAATATTTCCGATGCCAATATATTTCGTGGGTTTTCTAGGTCTTCAAAACTTGGCATAAAACCCAGCTTTCCGTTTGCAATTAAAAAGAAAAACAGAAAGCCTCCTGCAATAAACAGCAGCACAACCGACCAAAACCAAATAATATACTTTTTGAAATTTATTTTATTCTCTGCCATGAAATAAATTGATTTAATTATCGCAGCAAATATACTCAATTCAGATAGGTTTTTGGGAATTGAATAAAGCGAAATCGCAAATATGCAACAGAATGAGAAAAATAGGCGAAGTTATTTTTATACACAACAAAGCTAAACACTACACAGTAAGAGGTTATTCCAATGTCTTTCCGATGAAGCTGCAAGCAAAAAATGAGCATAATTCCGATGTATGTTGCAACCAAAACCTATCTGAATTGAGTATAATACCAAGTTAATCTCGTATTACCATATTGAATTTATTTGCATAATCTCACCGTTAAAATATTCCAATATAGCTATGGCTCTGCCGAAATATTTTAACTCAACCTTGCACAAAATAATTTAATTCAATTATACGGCAATTCAAAGTTAAATTGGTATAATACAAATATAGACGACATTAATTCCCATTTTACTTCAAGAGGTCATAAAAGTGTTGGTTGAATTAAATTGATACTTGCCTAATATTGTGGTCTTTATCAGATTAAATTTATTTGTGAAAAATGATTTACAACTTTGGTTTGATAATCCGTTCGGGCGCGAAGAAAGTCTTCCCCAAAATAAAAGGAGAGGGGTTCTATTTTTGTTTTGGATAAGTTTAATCAGTAAACTCAACAAAAACGTTGTACATTTATGCATTGAAAATTATTTAGAACAGCATTGCTTAAAAAAATGAATAAAACTTATACGAAACAATTTGAAGCATATAAAATCCTCCGCAATGAGATTGACTCTTTATCTGTTCAACTTGAGCGAGAGCATGTTGGACAGATGGTTTGTAAAAAGGGTTGCGATATGTGTTGTATGGATTACAGCATTTTTCCTGTTGAGTTTTATTCAATAATAAACGATTTAAAACGCGAAGGATTGAACCCCGAAATATCGGAAACGCAAAATAAAAATGAGTGTATCTTTCTGAAAAATCATGTTTGTTCTATTTACGAGCAACGACCGGTTATTTGCCGTACACACGGGTTGCCACTGCTTTTTATGAATGAAAACAGCGAGTGGGAGCTTTCGGCTTGTGAGCTTAATTTTACCGATTTCGATTTCGGTAATTTTACTATAGAAAATACATACCCGCAGGATAAATTCAACAGCAAGCTCTTTTTGTTAAACAAAGAATTTGTTTCTGAATTTAAAATAAAGAAGTTTTCTGAATTTGATTTGATTCCGATAAAGGATTTAATAACAGAACTTTAATTCCTACTTATTAACCGATAATCTAAAAATTATGAAACGTACAATTTTTTTTCTAATGGCAATTTTGCTCTTTTTCAGAGTAGATGCACAATCGCACAAAAAACTTACTGATAATTCAAATAAACTTGCTGTTTTATGGACCAGCGGAAATCCCGATGTTGCCGAGAAAATGTGTTTTATGTATACTTATAATGCAAAAAAACAAGGATGGTTCAACGAAGTAACTCTCATTGTTTGGGGTCCGTCGGCAAAATTATTAACCGAAAATAAAAAGTTGCAAGACTATGTGAAAAAAATGATTGATGCAGGTATAAAAGTAGAGGCCTGTGTTGCTTGTGCAAATATGTATGGTGTAAAAGATGAACTTACTGCTATTGGAATAGATGTGAAAGGGATGGGAGTGCCACTTACAAAATATTTAAAAGAGGGGTGGAAAACACTTACTTTATAAAGAAAAAAAGCATCCGCCAACCGACGATGCTTTTTACTTATAAAAACTGTATTTTTCAATATTCATCTTCGTTAAAAAAGAAATCATCTTTGCTCGGATAATCCGGCCAAATATCCTCGATACTTTCATACATCTCTCCTTCGTCTTCAATTTCCTGAAGATTTTCAATCACCTCTAACGGCGCTCCGGAGCGAATTCCAAAATCAATTAATTCGTCTTTTGTTGCCGGCCATGGTGCATCTTCCAGTTTCGATGCCAATTCAAGAGTCCAATACATTTGTTTAATATTTTACACGGTTAAACTCACTTTTTTCGATGCCGCGAATATAATAAAAAAATGAAATTAACAAACAAAAATTTTGATGTGTTTTCCGATTAAAAAAATATCAGAAAATTATTGTGAAAATGGTTGAATAAATTTTACTGCTCTTTCGCCCAAATTGTCTCTTTTAGGTTTTTGTCAGTAGCAATTTTACGGGCTAGAACAAACAAAAAATCAGACAGGCGGTTGATGTATTTTTGTATTTCCGGTTGCACGTTACCGGTGTCGGCAAGTTCAACAATTCTTCGTTCTGCTCTGCGGCAAATTGTTCGTGCAATGTGGCACTGGGCAACAGAAATCTCACCTCCGGGCAGTACAAATCCGGTTAGTTTCGGCAGCTCTTTTTCGTAAGTATCGATGGCATCTTCGAGCTGCTTAATGCTGCTGTCGGTAATTTTTAAATCGGATGTAAATGCATCGCCTTTTTCATCTGAAGCCAACCTCGAACCAATATTAAAAAGTTTGTTTTGAATTTGAATTAACTGATTGTTAATTTCTTCGGAAATAGCAAGCGATCGCAAAAACCCGATTGATGCATTTAGTTCATCAATTGTTCCGTATGCTTCCAGTCGCAGGTCGTATTTTTTTACACGGTTGCCGCCCACCAGTCCGGTTGTTCCATTGTCACCGGTTTTTGTATAAACTTTTGCCATAAAATTTAATAAACTGGGTTTTCGTTAATTATATCCGATTCAACTTCGCCGTCTTTTAGTCTGATAATGCGGTGTGCATGCTCTGCAATATCCTCTTCGTGGGTAACCATAACCAGCGTATTTCCTCTTTTATGAATGTCGGCAAAAAGTTTCATTATCTCTTCCGAAATTTTCGAGTCGAGGTTTCCTGTGGGTTCGTCGGCAAGTAATAGTGCCGGATTATTTACCAATGCACGAGCTATGGCAACCCGCTGCCGTTGTCCACCCGAAAGCTCATTGGGGCGGTGTGTCATCCTGTCCGCCAGTCCAACATCTACCAGTGTCTCTTCAGCCATCTGTAGTCGTTTCGATTTCCGTATGCCTGCATAAACGAGTGGGAGCATTACATTTTCTAATGCTGTATTTCGCGGTAATAAATTAAACACCTGAAAGATAAAACCAATCTCCGAGTTTCTGATTTCGGCCAGTTTATCGTCTGTCATCCTGCTTACGTCTTTCCCGTTCAAAATATATTTCCCGCTTGTTGGTGTGTCTAAACAACCTATAATATTCATTAATGTGGATTTCCCCGACCCTGAAGCTCCCATAATGGCTACATATTCACCTTTGTAAATATCGATAGAAACCGAACGTAGCGCGCGAACCACCTGTGTGCCAACCTGATAGTTTTTTACAATTGATTCTAAATGGATGATTTTCTCTTTTTTGCTCATGTGTTTAATTTTTTAATCAGTAGAATGATTGCCGGTTAAATTACAATATTGTTGTGAATTAATATAACGCATAAAAACTGGTTTTCGTATTTTTTCTAAATACAGAAAATCTCTACCAGCTGAAACAAAAATTATGCCCGTTTAACTTAATTTTTTATTTTTCGTGCTTTTTTCGGAGAAAAGGTTTGAGTATATTTGTTTTATGGCAGAATTCCTCGATCAGGAGATAAAATATTTACCGGGAGTGGGGCCGAAAAGGGCGGAACTTTTGTATAAAGAGTTAAAACTGAAAACTTTTCGCGATTTAATTTATTACTTCCCCTATAAATATATCGACCGAACAAAATTCTACTCTATTTCCGAAATTCATGCGCAAATGCCCTACATTCAGGTAAAAGGGAAAATACGCTCTTTTGAAAGTGTTGGGACAGGAAGGAAGGAGCGGTTAACAGCAAATTTTTACGACAATACAGGAAGTATTGAATTAATTTGGTTTCGAGGTATAAAATGGCAAAAAGAAAATTTAAAACTGAATAAAGAGTATGTTGTTTTTGGAAAACCTTCGCAGTTTGGAAAACGATTAAATCTGGTTCATCCCGAGATGGAAACACTGGAAGAGCAGCAACTAAAACCTGCCGGGCTTTTTCAAGGGTACTACCACACTACCGAAAATATGAAAAAGAGTTTTCTGAATTCGAGAACAATCAACAAAATTCAACTTACTCTTATTCAGCTTGCTAAAGGGAAAATTAGGGAGACTCTTCCTGCCCGGCTTGTGGAGCGACTGAAACTGTATTCACTCGAAAAATCGTTAATTGCCATTCATAAACCTGAAAACACAATCGAATTGAAAAATGCAACATTCAGACTGAAATTTGAAGAGTTGTTTTTTATTCAACTGAAAATACTTGCCTTAAAACATAAGCGCGAAAAGAAGTTTAAAGGCTTCTATTTCAAAAAGGTGGGATATAATTTCAATAAATTTTATACCGATTTTTTACCTTTCGAACTTACCGGAGCACAAAAAAAAGTTATTAAAGAGATAAGGGTTGATGTGAACCGGGGTACACAAATGAACCGGCTTTTGCAGGGCGATGTTGGAAGCGGGAAAACATTGGTGGCACTTATGATTATGCTGCTTGCCATGGATAACGGATTTCAGAGTTGTTTAATGGCCCCTACCGAAATTCTTGCTCAACAACATTTTCAGTCGCTCTCTAAATTTTTAGATGGAATGAATGTTCGAATTGAACTGTTAACCGGATCGACAAAAGCAAAAGAGCGAAAAGGATTACATGCTGCTTTGAAATCGGGAGAGATTCAAGTGTTAATTGGTACGCATGCATTAATTGAAGATGTGGTTGTTTTTAAAAACCTCGGGTTGGTGGTTATCGACGAGCAGCACCGGTTTGGTGTGGCACAGCGAGCAAAACTCTGGAAGAAAAACGAACTCATTCCTCCACATGTTTTGGTTATGACGGCGACACCCATTCCGCGAACGCTGGCAATGACCGTTTATGGCGACCTCGATGTGTCGGTAATCGACGAGTTGCCTCCCGGCAGAAAACCTATTCAAACCATGCATTTTTTTGAGAATAAACGTGGGCAATTGAATAACTTTTTACGACAGCAGCTTGCAAAAGGGGCACAAATATATATTGTATTTCCACTTATTTCAGAATCGGAAAAAATGGATTTGAAAAATCTGGAAGAGGGATACCGTCATATTACTGAGGTTTTCCCTGATGTTAAAGTGGGTATGGTGCACGGCAAAATGAAACCGGCGATAAAGGAGAGTGCTATGCAGGCTTTTAAGCGGGGCGAAACGCAAATAATGGTGGCAACAACCGTTATTGAAGTTGGTGTTGATGTGCCGAACGCAACAATTATGGTTATTGAGAGTGCCGAGCGGTTTGGCCTTTCGCAGCTGCACCAACTGCGGGGCAGAGTAGGGCGGGGGGCAAATCAGTCGTACTGCATTTTAATGTCGTCGTATAAAATTGGCAGCGAAAGTAAATTGCGGCTCGAAACAATGGTGCGTACAAACGACGGATTCGAAATTGCCGAAGTTGATATGAAATTACGAGGCCCGGGAGAGATTGACGGGACTCAACAGAGTGGAATAGGATTCGACCTTAAAATTGCTAACCTCGGGAAAGATGGCGAGATTTTACAACTGGCACGAAATGTTGCCATCGATATTCTGGATGATGACCCGGTTCTGCAAAAGGAGGAAAACAGGCTCTTGTTAAGTTATTTAATGAGTTCGAAAGAGACTAAATTCAGTTGGAGTTCGATAAGTTAAAAAAAGGCTGCCAAAAATTGACAGCCTCTTTGTAAATTATTTTTTTCTATAGTCCAAACAATATTTTTGCACCAATTTGCAGATACCCTGAACCAATTGCGTACTTCACTTCTGGTGCAATTGCCAGTTTATCGCTCATTGCTATTTTAGTGCCAATACCAAGGTTTAAACCCACCGATGAACTTGAGTAATTTCCACCATAAGAGCCAAATGCTCCTAAATCAACCGTAGGGATTTTATAACTGGCAAATAAAACATTCAACCCAGCAATACCATATATTTTTCCAAAACTGGCTTCTGTAAAATTGTAGTGGGCATCTAAATCTAAAGCACTCCAATTTAAGTACCCTTTCTTAAGAAAATAAGTAAATCCGGCTGCTGCATCCCAGTCATCGTTAATGGCATATTCTCCGTTTACAGAGATTCCAATGTTACTTATACCTGTTGCGTAAGCAACGCCACCACCGATACTAATTTGTGCATTTGCCTCATTAAAAGAAAATAACGAAACAATTGCAATTGCTACTAAAACTTTAAGTAAATTTTTCATAATTAAATGTTTAAATGATTAATATTAGATATTATTTGCAATTTTTTTGCAATGTTAATATTTTTAATGTAAAATTAATTGATTATAATTTTTAGTTTTCAACTGTAAGTTATTAATAAATTATTTTCACCAGTTCGAATACAAAGAAATGTCCAAAATCTCCAGGTGTATCTTTTATTGCTTTTGCAACTATTCCAGGCTTATCGTTTATCATCCATAGTTTAATTTTCTCGTCGAAATCGCCGGTAGCCTCAACAACCGTGCAATTAAAAGTGCCTGCCGGAGTTGTAATTTCTTCCTCGCCTGCAACCCTGAACGAGTTATCTTCGAACGGAAAAATTGGATTGTTGGAGTCCGATTTAATTACGGGCATCTCTTCGTCGTCGGAAATAGAAGTCCTGTCGATGCCTTTAAAAATGTTATCGAAAGTAACGGTTTCGTCATCGCTGTCGACAGCAATATTTGCCGTTAATGTTTTCGTTTCGAATGCATCGATATTGGTGTTTAGAACATTAAAATTATACACCAGCTGTTTCACCTTACTTAGCGATTCTAATATGCTATAATAATCTTCCCAAGGTAATTTTTCAATGTCTTCCGAATATTTATAATCTCCGTTTTCGTCGTAAAAATCGTCTTCCGAGAATGTGAGTCGCTCTATTTTTATATCGGGTTTTTCGAATTTTGTAAAGCTGAAAGTTTCCTCTTTGTTTTCAAGTTTTAACTCTGTTTTATTTATGGCAACTATTTTATTTTGCCCGCGAAATTTCCTTCCCGAAGTCGTTATTATAATGGTTTTATCGGTTCCATTATAAATCCATTCGCCTTTACTTTTCGAGTTCGAACCGTCTGAACTTTCAGATGATATAAATTTGTTTGGAAGTGTGAATACAATTGAATATACAACTCCGTCAATATTCCCGGTTTTCCAGATTCCTTCGAGTCCCGAGTTCTCGTTTTCAGCTTTTATCTTTTCCTCGTCGAGTTTTATAAAGAACATTTTTACTTTCGGCCCTTTTAAAATCAACTCTTCAGCATTAAGCTTTTCAACTTTTCTTTCTCCTGAAAACTCTTTAATCATTTCCGATTCGATGGTGAAAAGTTTCTTCTTTTTGTCGTACTTCCAGGTGCCAAAAACCGTGCCTCCCATTTCGGCATATCCGTCTTCTCTGAAATTCACATCGCTATAAACATCTTCTGTTTTTTCGCCCATTTCAACTTTTGTAAAAAGCCACTTACCGGTTACCGGTACATTTTTCGCTATTAAACCGGTTGAACCCAGAAGAACAATAAGTAGTAATAAATAAATTTGTCTCATAATAATTATTTTTGCGTCCGTTTTACCATCCTAAAATCAGGCATTTTGCTTTGCCTTTTGGTGTTATTTCTATTTTTAAACGATTCTTGTTTTGAACAAAATCGAAATCATCTTTTAGCAACTCGTTTGTTTCGGCAGAATACTTTTTTATTGTTCCATCGGAATTAAAGACAACGTATCGAAAATTAAATCCGTTTTTGTCGATTTCGTTTATCTGCAACTTTCCAAAACTTCCATCGTTAGTTTCGAAAATGGCCGTTGAATAACGAGGCAGTTCTGTCTTGTCGCTCAACAAAAACTGCTGTTGCGATTTTATTAAGCGGTTGTCTATTTTGTTATAATCGTTATCTCCTTCAATAGTCACTTTCTCTCCATTTGGAGTGAAATACTCGAAATTGTCGCAGCTTTGCAGACTGCCTGTGCTGAACGTTACTTTTGTGTTGCCCTTTGTTTTGCTGTCATTTTTTGTGGTATTCGAAAAATCAAGTTCAAGCCCCGAATATCCCTGATAAGTGTCGGACGAGATATATTTTACATCTTGTGGAATAGCGAATTTTTCAGCAGGAATATCGATATTAATTTTAATACGGGTTGCTTTTTCAACCATCATTGTCATAAAAAAAGTTTCGCTTTTTAGTGCAACACCATTCCACGACAGCTTTTTAGCTTTTCCTGCTTTCCATACTTTGCACTCTTTTTCCAAATAGTTTTCTGTCCCAACAGCTTTAAACCCTTCTGCTTTAATAAGTGCTTCCGAAACATCAGTACATTTTCTATCCTGATTTAGGAGGTAGTAATTGTACGTTTCGTTTCGTCCGATGGCGACCTCTTTTTTCTGAAGATTGATTGTGTACGCTTTGGTTCCAATCAGGATAATTATTTCGTACTCTTTCTCTTCATTTCCTCCAAAATTCAGCTGTTTGTAAATATAATCAGCCTGTTTGTACCCCCAGTCGTCGATGTATTTTACGTGTGTTCCTTTCATCGACGCTTCGTATTTATACTCGATAATTGCCGATTTAAAAGGGAACAATTTTACCTTCTGCTCTTGGGCAAAAGGTGTTAACGATGTAAAAACGAGGATAAGAAGGAGTGTAATCTTCATTCTGCTTTTTTGAATTCCAGCTGGCAACAACTTTTTATTTGTTGTAATATTTGTCGTATTTCGCCTCTATTTCGTTCATTCGTTTTTCGAAACTTAGTTCAACCTGTTCCAGCGCTTTTAACTGCGTATCGTTAATTATGCCTTGCTCTTCTTTACTTTTTGCATAGTTGTCGAATTTCTCTAGAGTTGCTGCCATTTGTGTGCTGTTCGAAATAAATTCAACGGCCATTTTTGCCATTTTCATTTTGTCCATCAGCGTTAGGTCTTCGTCTTCTTTATTTAAAACATCTTTCCCGTCAACGGCAATTCGTTCAATGTTATCAGAGAATTCGTTAATTGCTTTTTCCGACGATTTAACAAGGTCGACCAGCTCTTTATCGCCCTTAATTTCATTGGGAATTTCTATTTTTAGCGGTGGCAGAAAATCGGCATCTCTTTTACGGCCGCTTGAGCACGATGTAATAAAAATGGTAACTAAAAAGAGTGCGATTAAGGTTGTTGTAGTTCGTTTCATTTTTTGGTTTGCTTAAGTTTTAATAATAATTTTCCTGATACACTATAAAAGTGCATCGAAGATGTTTTGATATTTTTGTTTTTTTTAAGTTTAGAATTTTACAAACTCTACGCGTCTGTTGTTTGCTTTTCCTTCGGCTGTTCCATTGTCGGCGATTGGTTTGCTCTCGCCCCAACCGGTATATTTTAGGCGGTCGGCAGAAATACCCATACTAATTAAACGTTCCATAACTACTTTTGCCCGGGCTTTCGACAGCTCCAAATTGCTGGCTTCGTCGCCGTCGCTGTCGGTGTGCCCTTCAACGCTGAATTTTAAGTCGGGTTGTTTTTGCATCAACTTGTAAATGCGATTGATGGGTCCCAAACTTTCTGGTTTGAGTGTAGCCTTGTTTACGTCGAATTTAATGCCGTTGACAATAATTTTGCCATCGGATAAAACACGGTCATAATATTTAACACCACCTTTAGCAATGCGGAAGTTTTTAAGAAACATATTGTCGTTTCCTGCTTCGACTGTTATTCCTGTTGGATTAACTTCTAAATGCGGAATGTTAATTAAACGAGTATCGTTAAAATATGCTTTGAATTTTCCTTTCGTATAGGCAATGGAAATATGTTTCCACGAGCCTTCCTTTTCTATCGTCCAACCTACATTTTCCGTTCCGGGGTAATATTTCTCTGACTCACCAAATTCCAATGAATGAGGCATTACAGTTAAAGCTTCGTGTGCAGCAGAATTCCTATTGTTCTTTTGATCTCCTAAATAAACCCAAAATCTATTGGCGGTAGAACCTCCTTTAGAAAACCACACATCAAATTCAATAGTAAAAATATCGGGGAGGTAATCTTCTTTAGAATTTTTTAAATAAGGTACAATGTATGACCTGTCACTAATAAACATAATTACAGTTTCACCATTTAATTCGCCTATTTCTACATTACCTTTGTATAAATCCCAACGCGAAGGAAACTCGCCGTTTTCTTCATCGGCACTTGGTCCGTCTTCAAAAATAACCTCGTCGCCCGGAACAAAATCGAATTTATCCCATTTTACAGTTGCCGGTGCCGGTGCCGCTTTTTGTGCTGCTGAGTTTTCGGTTTGTGCTGCTGCACTGTTTTGTTGTGTTGATTGCTGTTGTTGTTCGGCTTGATTGTTGCCTTTTTTCTTCTTTTTCTTCTTTTTAAAAAGGCTGCCAATGCCCTCCTCCAATTTGTTAAAAGCTTTGTCTATGGCCTCGTCGGCATGTTGGTTGGCTCTTCTGTTTGCCTGGTCATTAACTTTTTTCTTAACATCGACTTCTACTTGTGCTGATGATGAGAGAGTAAAAAAAACAAAAATGGAAAGAATAAAAATTAACTTGGTTTTCATTGTATTCTGTATTAATGGTTTTTTGTATTTTGTAAATATAAACAGATAAAATTAGTTATTTAATTGAAAACTGAAAACGTTTGGTTTAAATTTGAATCCGTTATTTTTTTAGCAGAATTTGTAACAGCATTTTCCTCTTTCTTGTCGATGTTGGTATTTCTGTTTTGTCGGTTAAATAGAGTGTAAATGAATTTTGCTTGTCGATTTTTGTAATGTGCTCGAGGTTTACAAGATACGACTGGTGCGAACGGAAAAAAGAGGCTCCTGCGAGCTGTCTCTCGTATTCTTTAATATTTTTCGAAACCATTATTGGTTCACGGTTAACTAAATAAAAAGTAGTATAGCTGTTTTCGCTTTTGCAATACAAAATGTTTTCGAGCAGAATAAAATGTATTGCATCGTTTGTGTTTAAAACAATACGCTTGCCGTTTGCCATAACTGTTTTTGTTTCGAATATAAAGAACAATTATTTATAAACTCGCTAAGAATTTGAAACCGTTGGACTTGAGTTTGAATTCGACCTGAAATCAGAAGAATATAAAATCAGAGATTGCTTAAACGTTTAATCAGAGATTTCTTTTGTCTGATTGAAACAGGAATCTCTCTTTTATTTTTCATAATAACAAAACCTCCATCTGACTTATCGACCTTTTTAATGAAATTAAGATTGACCAAATAGGATTGATGTGTCCTGAAAAAATTGTACTCGTTTAATAACTCATCGTACTCTTTTATGCTTTTCGATACTGTAATCTTTTCGTTGTCGGTTAAATAAAATGTGGTGTAGCTGTTGTCGCTTTGGCAATAAAGAATGTCGGCAATATCGACAATGTTTAACGATTCGGTAGTTTTTAGTACCAGCTTTTTGCTTTGTGTCTCTTTTTTAAACGACTCCATTAAAATGTCGGATTGTACCGATGTGTCTGATTTTGCTTTTATCTCGTTAACGGCACGTTTTATGGCGTGTTGGAATTCAATTTCGTTAACCGGTTTTAGAATGTAATCGAGCGCACTGTATTTTATTGCTTTAATGGCATACGAGTCGAATCCGGTAATAAAAACCACTTTAAAAGTGTATGGACGTAATTTTTGCAGAACTTCAAATCCTGTTCCTTCTTTAATTGCAATGTCGAGCAGAACTAAGTCGGGTTGATTGTGGTTGATTGTGTCGACTGCACTGCTAACCGAGTTTGCAATGCCAACTACTTTAATCTCAGGGAAATATTCGGCAAGTAGTTGTTTGTTAACGTCCTGCAGGGTTGGTTCGTCGTCTATAATTACGGCTTTAATCATTGTTAATTATTGGAAGGCTTAGTATTACTTTTACTCCGGTTTCACCTGTTTTGTTGTCATTTAAATTAATCAGCTCAAATTTAAAATCTTTCTTGTATTTCTGCTGAATTAGCTTTCTTCTTTTTTCAAAAATTATTGTTGCCATCGATTTGTGCTCCCCATTTTCCTTGTCAGTTTTCTCAATGCCACGCCCGTTGTCTTCAATAATAAAATCTATATGGTCGCCTTTGTCGGTAATTGTAATCCTTAACAATCCGCCGTTCTCAATATTTGCAAAGCCGTGTTTTATCGAGTTCTCAACAAAAGGTTGAATCAACATCGGAGGGATTTTTATAAAATCAATTTCCAGCTCTTCGTTGTAATTTATTTCGAAATTAAAATTGTTGTTTGTTCGCATTCTTTCCAACTCAATGTAGTTTGTCAGCATCTTTATTTCGTCGGCAAGTGGAATTACTTCGGTAGCCGAGTTGTTTAGAATGGCCCGCGTTAGTGTGGCAAATTTCGATAAAAATTCGGAGGCTTTTTTTGTGTCGTTCCGAAGCATAAAGTTTTGTATAGACCCCAACACATTAAAGATAAAATGTGGGTTCATTTGAGCTCGCAAAATTTGTTGTTGCAATATATTCTGTTTTAGTTCGGCCTGTTTTTTCCTTATTTGAAGAATGTATATAATTAATCCAATTAACAACAAAAGAGCTACAACTATAATAACTGCTGCTTTTATTCTGTTGTTTTTTAGTTTGTTCTCGGTGGTTAGCAGTTCAATTTTTTGCTCTTTTTTCTTGGTTTGGTAGCTAATCTCCAGGTCAACAATTTTGGTGCGAATCTCTTTGTCGCGAATCGAGTCGGACAGTAATTTATATTTCTCATTCCAAAAAAGTGCCTCTTTAAAATTTCCGCTTTTTTTCTGAATTTGATATAAAATTCTGAATGTTCGCATCATTTCGTCGGGGTAATTTTCTATTTTTTTATTTTGAGCGGCAAGCATGGCATATTTTTTTGCTTCACTTAAATTGTTTTTTGCCAGAAAGAGTTCAGCCAGTAAATTGTTGTCGTAAATATTTTGGTAGCCTTTCCCGTTCCGGTAGGTTTGCCCTAGTTTTGCCGATTCCAGTGCTTCGTCGATTCTACCTAAATTTTTTAAAACGGTTGCCCTGTTACTTAATGCAACTCCAATTGCCCGATTGTAATTGTTCTCTCTCCCAATTGTCATTAGTGTATCGTAATAGAGCAGTGCCTGTGTGTAATTTTTATTGCTCTCGGCAATTCCGCCCAAATCGTTATAAATTGCAGCAACGGCCGCTGTAGATGCATATTTTTCGTTGTGAATTAATTGGTAAGCTTTCTGTACATATTCTTCCCACTTCTCTTTTTCATCTGCCGATTTGTAGACTTCTCCAACACGCTGGTAAAAATAGGCCATGTCTGTAGAGTCGTTTAATAACTCTTTTATACGAATTGCCGAAATTGAATAGTTGGCTGCTTTCAGGTATTTCCCAATGTCGGCATACTCGCTGCCTATGTTAATTAAAATACCCGGAATTCTTGTGCTGTCACCGCTTAAAAAACCTGCATTTAAAGCAATGGTGTAGTAATAAATTGCCGAATCCGACTTGCCCATATAACTGAAATTCGATGCGAGGTAATTGGTTATTGTCGAAATGGCTTTCTGGTTATGAATGGCTTCTGCATAAACCCAAGCGGTACGCAGAGCATTGTTGCTTTGCTGAAATTGGTTGTTGTTGTCGTAATACTTGGCTAGTTTATACCAGTTGCGTGCTAATGCCAAGGTGTCTTTGTTTTGTTTTGCATCATTTATTTTATTCCGAAACTCAACAATACTCTGACAATATAAATTGCTAATAAAAACGAGGGAGAGAAATGTAAAAATCAGACTTTTCCGTTTCATCTACATTGTTAATTGTGGCTGCTAAAGATAATAAAAAGAGCTTTATTCATTCCGTTTTGTCGGTTTTTCCACTTTAATTCATTTCTCCTTGAATAAATAGTTTGTTTAATCTTACTATCATGTTGATAATCGTTGAAATACCTAAATGTCCATAATTGTGTCAGATAGTTGATATTAATAGTGTATTTTTTCTGTGTCTTATATTTTCCTAAGAGACTCCTTCGGAACAATAATTTATTATTTGAATGAATACAAAATTTAATCGATATATGTTTGATTTGAAAAATAGTTGCATAAATTTATAAAAGTATAAAATACTTTTATAAATTTACTCACACTAATTTTTATGAAACGAGCATGGTCGACACAACACAAAAGTTTATGTGTAAATTGTGCATGCGAGTTCCATGGGTCAAGAATTACAATTTCGACTTGTATGTTTATCTGTTTGAGTTACAGTATTTTAATTTAATTATATACGAATGAAACGAGCATGGTCGACAAAACACAAAAGTTTATGTATAAATTGTGCATGCGAGTTCCATGGGTCAAGAATTACAATTTCGACTTGTATGTTTATCTGTTTGAGTTACAGTATTTTAATTTAATT
Organism: Draconibacterium sp.; assembly: GCA_027011835.1. Taxonomy (GTDB): domain Bacteria; phylum Bacteroidota; class Bacteroidia; order Bacteroidales; family Prolixibacteraceae; genus Draconibacterium. The sequence goes on from JALUZN010000106.1 coordinate 36,490, forward strand.
ATATAC
>JALUZN010000107.1 GCA_027011835.1 Draconibacterium sp.
TTTAATCGAAGATATCACGGAGAAGCATTGTTCAACCGGCTTTTAGTGGCATGCGTGAGTTATAAAAACGAGTTTGGGTATAAATACGGATAATCATAAAAAATAAATAATTATAAGTATATGAAACATTCATGATAAAAGATTTTACACACAGGAGCATGATTAAGTTAAAACACTAATTTTCTTGTCTTGTGTCTTGGTTCTTGTATCTTGAATCTAAATTTTAAATTACAATGAAAATCAGATTACAGTATACTCTTTTATTTTTATCGGTTTTGTTTTTAACTACTTCGCTTTTTGCCAAAGAGGAGGAGCGTAATGTGGCTACTTTTTCGGAAGTATCATTACGAATTGATGCAAAAGTTTATATCGAGCAAGGCGACGAGCAAAAAGTAGTTGTTGGCGCAAAAGCGTCGACATTAGACGAGCTGATTACAGAAGTAAAAGGGCGGGCATTAATTATCCGTTTTCCAAATAAAAACCTTTTTCGTAACGACTTTCACCCGGGAGCAATAGAGATTCATATTACCGTTCCCGAGGTTGATAAACTGTCGGTTTCGGGCTCGGGAAGTCTTTTCCTCGAAGATGTAAAGTCGCGAATTATCGATTTGTATGTGAGTGGGAGCGGGGATATTACTTTCGAAAATCTGAAGACAAAACGCATCTCGGCATCGGTTTCGGGCTCGGGAAATATTAACATAAAAAGCGGTGGTATTGCCGACGAATTAAAGGCAGCCATTTCGGGCTCGGGAAATATTAATGCTAAAAATTTCGAAGCTTCAAATGTAGTTGTTCATACTTTGGGGTCGGGGAGTTGCTCAATTACTTCGAACGGAGCGATAAAAGCTCGAATTACAGGCTCAGGTAATGTTTATTACAAGGGAAATCCAAGTATCGACTCGGCGGTAACCGGCTCGGGAAGTGTGCGCGAACTTTAGGGATTCAATTTGAGCTTAAAAGTGCTCAATTAAACTCATAGCTGCTTTAATTCCATCGGCAGCACTCGAAATTATTCCGCCTGCATATCCGCTCCCTTCGCCAACCAGGTACAGGTTCTTAAAATTTTCGACCTGTCCGTTTTTCTCGCGAATGACCTGCACCGGCGACGAAGTCTTGCTCTCGAAACCCAAAAGATTACCGGTTTCAAATCCTCTTATTTTTCGTTTGAAATCGAGTAGCCCGGCCTGCATCGATTTTACAACTGTTGCCGGTAGCATCTCCCAGAGAGGTGCCGGTTGAAGTCCCAGCGGATAACTACTTTCAAAATTGTTTTTGTGGTTTTTCTCTTTCAAAAAATCAGTAATAGAACAAATTGGAGCGTTGTAACTGTTCGAAAAGCGATAAAATTCGTTCTCCAGGTTTTGCAGGTTTTCCAGTGCTTCAACGGGCGAAACGGTTTTTCCTGCCAGCTCGTCGGGATGAATGCCGGCAACGCAGGCGGCATTTGCAAAACGGCCCCCGCGTTTGTAAAAACTCATTCCGTTAACAATATTTGCTTTTTCGTAGGCAGTTGCGGGCACTACCACACCTCCCGGGCACATACAAAACGAAAAAACCTGATGATTACCGTCGGCACGCGAAGTTAAACGGTATTCGGCAGCTTTAATTCCGGGCAGTTTTTTAACCCCCCATTGCGCTACGTTTATTAATTCTTGCGCGTGTTCCATGCGACTGCCAATGGCAAAATTTTTTGTTCGAAACGGAACGCCTCTTCGTATCAGCATTTTATAGGTTTCGAGCGCCGAGTGCCCGGGTGCAATAAAAACCTCGTCGGCAGGTAAATCGCCGCGTGAGGTAACAACACTTGTAACTTTTTGGTTGCTTACAACAATATCTTCGAGCATTGTGTCGAACAAGAATACGCCACCCGCATTTTTAAATTTAACGCGTAAATTTTTGACAATTTTCCGGAGGTTGTCGGTTCCTAAGTGGGGGTGAGTCATATAGAGAATCTCTTCCGGAGCACCGGCTTCAACGTAACTTCTCAGAATAAAATGTTTCTCTTTCGAAATACGTTTCGAGCGTGAAGTGAGTTTGCCATCGGAGAAAGTGCCGGCACCGCCTTCGCCAAACGAATAGTTGTTTTTTGGGTCGAAAACAGACGTTTTTTCAAATGTTGAAATTGCTCTTCCCCGCTTTTCAACCTCCGAGCCCCGCTCTATTAACGTAACGTTAAACCCCGCTTTTTGTAAAACAAAAGCAGTAAAAAAACCTGCCGGGCCGCTCCCTGCAACAACAACCTTTTTCTCTCTTTTTTTATAAGGAATAATTAACTCTTCCGTTTTGGTGTGTTCTTCTTCTTTTATCTCGGGCGAGTTTACAACAACTTTTACAAGCCAAAAAATATTCGACTTTTTACGTGCATCGAGACTTTTGTTTTCAATTTGAAACGAAAAATTATCGATTCGTAATGTTTTATAAATCTTTTTTCGAAGTTGTTCGGCAGTATAGTCGGTGGGCAGTTTTAGCAAAATTGTTTTATATCCCATGTGGTTTCTCTTTCGGTGTCAAAAGTAAAAAAACAGAATGTCAATAAAAAACGTGTAACAAACCTGGTGGTTGTGCGTCTTATGCTTTAGTTAAAAACCTTTTGTCAGAGGTGCAATCAATATTTTATACGCTATAGAAATTCTTTCGCAGACAAAAATCGGGTGTTTATCGAATAAATAATAGTTGATAGTTGATAAATGTGCACATTTGAGCAGAAAACAATTAGAAAGCAATTTAAATGATTAGTTTAAAAAACATTCATAAATCGTATGTTACCGGGGGCAATTCGCTACATGTATTAAAAGGCATCGACCTTGAAATAGAGAAGGGAGAATTTGTTTCGATAATGGGTTCTTCGGGGTCGGGCAAATCAACACTGTTAAATATTCTTGGCATTTTAGATAATTACGACGAAGGCGAATACTTTTTAAATGGGTCGCTTGTAAAAAATATGTCGGAAAAGAAAGCGGCTAAATTGCGAAACGAACTGGTTGGTTTCGTGTTTCAGTCGTTTAATCTAATATCGTTTAAAAATGCGATGGAAAATGTTGCTCTTCCACTCTATTATCAAGGGGTGAGCAGGAAGAAACGTAACCGGATTGCACTCGAATATCTCGATAAAATGGGTTTGCTCGAGTGGGCCGAACACATGCCAAACGAAATGTCGGGAGGACAAAAACAGCGAGTTGCCATTGCCCGTTCATTAATCTCGGAACCTAAAATTATTTTTGCCGACGAGCCAACCGGTGCACTCGACACATCGACATCGTACGAAGTGATGGACATATTAAAACAGATAAACAACGATGGAATAACCGTAATTCTGGTTACACACGAGCACGATATAGCCGCAATGACTCAGAAAATTGTTCGGTTAAACGACGGAGTAATTGCCGAAATAATTAAAAACGGCGATTTAAAAAGCTGGAAAACCCAATATGCAAAAGAGTATAATATGGCTTAAGAATATTGAAACTTTGAATCAGGAATTTTAATAAAAACTATGTTCGACATCGATATTTGGCAAGAGATATTCTCCACAATCAAAAAAAATAAAATGAGAACCTTCCTCACCGGTTTTAGTGTGGCGTGGGGAATTTTTATGCTCATGGTTTTGTTGGGTTCGGGCAATGGATTGAGTAATGGTGTTTCGGAAAATTTTATGCGCGACGCCATTAACGGAATGTGGTTGTGGAGCGGCGAAACCAGTATGCCGTACAAAGGAATGAAAGAGGGACGGGAAATTAAATTTACAAATTCCGATTACGAAACGTTAAAAACACTTCCCGGAATTGAAAAAACATCGGGGCGATACTATCTGAATGGAAATACCTTTTCGTATGGTAACGAATACGGAAACTATACGGCAATTACATGCCACCCCGATTTGCAGGATGTTGAGTCGATACAAGTGGTAAAGGGGCGTTTTATTAACGATATTGATATTCGGAACACGCGAAAATCGGTTGTTTTGGGGAAAGATATTTACGATGCTCTTTTTAAAAAGAAGGAAGCCATTGGGGAATATGTAAAAATAAACAACATTCCGTTTAAAGTTGTAGGCATTTGCAAAGAGAACGGAAGCACACGTCATCGCAACGCATATATTCCGGTTACTACCGGGCAAAAAGTGTTTAACGGCTCAAACCGTTTACACAATTTTGCATTAACAATAAATGCAAAAACACTCGATGAGAGTAAAGCCATTGAAACTGAAGTGCGTCAGACTCTTGCCCACAAACACCGGTTCAATGCGGCCGATAAATCGGCACTCGGTTCGTACAATAAACTTGAAGACGTAATGCAGACCATGAAAATATTTCAGGCTATAAAAATATTTATTTGGATAATTGGCATAGGAACATTAATTGCCGGAGTAGTTGGCGTAAGCAATATAATGCTGATAATTGTTAAAGAGCGAACCAAAGAAATTGGTGTTCGAAAAGCAATTGGTGCCAGTCCCGCTTCGGTAATCGGGTTAATACTTCTCGAGTCGGTATTAATTACAACAGTGGCCGGTTACATTGGACTTGTATTGGGAACCGGATTGATGGAGGGAATAAACTTTTTTGTTGAACAGCAATATGCAGCAGCAGAAGTTGCAAATGGCGGAATGGGAACCACTTTTTTCCGTAACCCCACAGTGAACTTAAACATAGCAGCCCTTGCCACACTTTTACTTGTAATTGCGGGTACACTGGCCGGGTATATTCCGGCAAAACGGGCGGCAAAAATAAAACCAATTGAAGCGTTACGCGATGAATAGAGAACCCTCTCCCCACTATTTTGACAGGGAGAGAAAACAGATTGATAAAAAAATTTGAACTAAAAATATGTTCGATTTAGATTTATGGAAAGAGATAGTAAGTGCCCTTAAGAAAAATAGAGTGCGAAGTTTTATGACAGCATTCGGCGTTTTTTGGGGAATATTTATGCTCGTTATTATGTCGGGTGCCGGACGCGCACTCGAAAATGGTGTAATGGACGGCATTAAAGCATTTGCATCGAACTCCGCTTTCTTTTGGACGGAACGCACAAGCAAACCATATAAAGGCTTTCAGAGAGGACGAAGGTGGAACTATAAAAACTCCGACATTGAATACATAAGAGCAAATATTAGCGATGTAGAATATTTATCGCCCCGGCTTTTTGGAGGAAGATCGAACAATGGAAACAATACAATCAGAGGAAAGAAAACAGGGGCATTTAATGTTTATGGCGACTATCCCGATTTTTATAAAATAGACCCCTGGACTCCCATAAAAGGACGGCTGTTAAACGAAATTGATATTTTACAAAACCGGAAAGTTTGCATTATTGGCGAACGCGTTGAAGAGGTGATGTTTAACGACGACGAAAATCCAATTGGGAAATATCTAAAAGTAAATGGCGTCTATTTCCAGGTGGTTGGCGTTGTTCATCCCGAAACAAATATAAATATTGGTGGCGGGCGAAAAAAAGAGACCATAATGATTCCCTTTTCTACAATGCAAAAAACGTATAACCACGGCGATGTTGTTCATTTCTTCTCGGTTACGTCGAAACCCGGAGTTCCGGTTAGCAAAATTGAAAAACAGTTGTCGGCGCTTCTAAAGAAACGTCACAGTATTGCCCCCGACGACCTACAGGCAGTTGGCTCGTTTAATATCGAAGTTGAGTGGAAAAAATACAAAGGATTATTTGCCGGAATTCAGATATTAACGTGGATTGTGGGCATTGGAACTTTGCTTGCCGGAGTTATTGGTGTTAGTAATATAATGTTGGTTATTATAAAAGAGCGGACAAAAGAGATTGGTATTCAGCGTGCCATTGGAGCAACGCCGGGAAATGTAATAAAACACATTGTTGCCGAAAGTGTATTCCTGACTGTTCTGGCAGGTTTTATAGGATTAACTTTGGGTGTCGGGCTGCTCGAACTTTTAAATATGGCGTTGCAAGCAGGGCCGCAAGATGATATGTTTTTACGCCGGCCTGAGATTAGTTTTACTATGGCATCGGTAGCTCTGTCGGTTTTGGTGGTTGCCGGGATTTTTGCCGGATTAATACCTGCAAAACGTGCAGTAAGTATAAAACCAATCGATGCAATTCGCGATGAATAGAATAGTTTTCCACAGAGGGAAGTTAGGGAAAGAATAAAAATTATAATCATATGAGACATTCATGATAAAAGAATTCACACACAGGAGCATAGATAAGTTAAAGCACTAATCTTGTGTCTTGGTTCTTGTATCTTGATTCTAAATTTTAAACAGATGAAGAAAGTAGTTAGAGTTTTAGGAATTTTAGTTTTGGTTGGTGTGTTTGGCGGAACGATGTATTTCCTGTATACCAAATCGAAACCCAAAACAGAGATGTACGAGAATAAAACCCCGTTTATTAGTAATGTGGTTATGAAAACGGTTGCAACAGGCTCGGTGGTACCGCGTTACGAGATTGATATTAAGCCGCAGGTTTCGGGAATTATTGATGAACTTTACCTCGAGGCGGGCGACCGGATTACAAAAGGTCAGGTGGTTGCCCGTATTAAAATAATTCCCGATATGGTTACATTAAATGCTGCCGAGACACGTCTGAACCGGGCAAAAATTAATTTCGACGATGCAAAAATCGATTACGACCGTCAGCAGAAATTATTCGATAAAAATGTAATATCGTACGAAGAGTTCAAAAAGGCCAAGTTGGGGTACGTTTCAACAAAAGAGGAGTTGGAAGCAGCCGAAAATAATTTGGAATTAATCAAAAATGGTGTAACAAAAAAGGCCAAAACTGCTACTAATACGTTGGTTCGTTCAACAATCGACGGAATGGTTCTCGATGTTCCCGTTAAAGTGGGCAACTCGGTAATTCAGGCAAATACCTTTAATGCCGGTACAACCATTGCATCGGTGGCCAATATGAACGATATGATTTTTAAAGGAAATGTTGACGAAACCGAAGTGGGGAAAATTAAGGAAGGGATGCCAATAGAACTGGAAATAGGAGCCATTGACAAAGAGAAATTTGAGGCGTTTTTAGAGTATATTTCGCCAAAGGGGAAAGAGGAAAACGGAGCCATTCAGTTTGAAATAAAAGCAAAGGTAAACCTGAAAGAGGGGCAGTTTATCCGTGCAGGCTACAGTGCAAATGCAAGCATTGTTTTAGATAAAAAAGATAGTGTGATGGTGATTCCAGAAGGGCTTTTAAAGTTTGAAAACGACTCGTCGTTTGTTGAGGTAAATACCGGTACAACAGAAGAGCCGAATTACGAAAAACGATTTGTTAAAACAGGCCTCTCCGATGGTATTAATATTGAAATTACCGACGGATTACAACTCGACGATAAGATAAAAGGAGAAATAATTAATCAGAAAAAGACAAAAGATAGCGAGTCTGACAATTAAAAACTCGGTTTAATTGTTTTACTTCGATTTAAAAATAAAACAAAATGAGACATTTTTTAATCTTAATTTTTTCAATCGTTTTTATTGGCACCGCAAATTTAGGCGTCACACAAAATACCTGGTCGTTACAGCAATGTATCGACTATGCAGTTGAAAACAACATTCAAATAAAACAGCAGTCACTTGCTACTCAGTATGGCGAAAATCAGGTGCGGCAGGCCAAATCGAACCGGCTCCCCAATCTAAATGCTTCGTTCTCTAACGATTACAGTTTCGGGCGATCGCTAACTTATCTGAACACTTACAAAAATGTAAATTCAGCATCGGTTTCAGGTTCTTTAGCTACCAACTTTACGCTCTTTAACGGCATAACTTTAACCAATACAATTAAGCAACGCGAGCTCGATTTGCAGGCCACTATTCAGGATTTACAAAAAGCCAAAGACGATATTATGCTCTCTATTTCGGCCAGTTATCTCGAAATTCTTTTTGCCGAAGAACTTGTAACGGTTACCAAAGCACAAATAGAGATGACCCAGCAGCAGTTAGACCGGACAAAAGAGCTTGTTAATGCCGGAAGCCTGGCAAAGGGAGCACTACTTGAAATTGAGGCGCAAAAAGCAAAAGAAGAGTTGCAGCTGGTAAACGACGAAAACCGTGTAAAATTAGGATACCTGGCACTCTACCAGTTGCTTGAGCTACCCATCTCGGAAAGTTTTAAAATAGAGAAACCAACACTGCCCGAGGTAAAAGCAAATGTATCGCTGTCGAATTCAATCGATGTTTTTAACTCGGCAATTGAAGTGAGACCCGAAATTAAGGCGGCACAGTTACGTGTAGAAAGTGCATTAAAACAGCTCGATATTGCCAAAGGATACCGGTATCCGAGTTTGTCGCTGGGTGCCAACTACTACAACCTGTATAATAACAAATACTCCGATATTAGAGGCGACAAAATTAATTTTAAAGAGCAGATAAAAAATAATGGTCGCGCAGGTATCGGGCTTTCATTACGAATCCCGATTTTTAATAGGAACCAGGTAAATGTGGGAATCTCTAATGCAACGTTGCAAATCTCCGATTATGAGTACCGTTTGCAAACGGCAAGAAATACGTTGCGGAAAGATATTGAACAGGCCTATACAAATGCGCTGGCATCGTTTAATCGCTATATCTCAACCAAAAAAGCAGTAAGTTCAATGGAGGAAGCTTTTCGTTACACCGAAGAAAAGTTTAATGTGGGAATGGTAAATTCGGTTGATTATAATATTAGCAAGAACAATCTTACAGCAGCCAAATCGAATTTGTTGCAAGCGAAATACGAGTATATTTTTCGTACAAAAATCCTCGATTTTTATAATGGAATTCCTATTGAATTGTAAGAACTGACGGATTTTTTCGGGTTTGAATATCAGGTTACTGTTTTTTCAAACTTTTCTGTACATTTGCGCCCTGAAATTAAGGTTTAGTAACAAGCAGGTTCCATCACCCTGCGATAAAAAATTAAAAAAATGCATAACGAAATTCTATGGCTGGTTATGTTGCTGGCAAATTTTCTACTCATTATTTTAGCGTATAAACTGTTTGGCAAATGGGGACTGATTATGTGGATTCCTATTTCGGTAATTGTTGCCAATATTCAGGTTATTCAAACGGTCGAGCTGTTTGGACTGGTGGCCACACTTGGTAACATTGTTTATGCTTCATCGTTTTTAGTTACCGATATTCTCTCGGAAAACTACGGAAAAGAGGAGGCAAAAAAAGCGGTCTGGATAGGTTTTTTCAGCTTAATTGCCATGACCCTTTTAATGAATCTTGCACTTGCTTTTCTTCCGCTTGCCGGCGACGAGTTTGCTACAACTGCCCATTCGGCAACCAGTACCATTTTTAGTTTAATGCCGCGCATTGCAGTTGCCAGCCTGGCCGCTTACTTCCTTTCGCAGCGCCACGATGTGTGGGCTTTTCATTTCTGGAAAAACAGGTTTCCTAAAAACAGCCAGCTATGGCTGCGTAATAACCTTAGTACAATGGTTTCGCAACTTATCGACAGTATTGTTTTTGTTTTAATTGCCTTTTGGGGAGTTTTCGAAACTTCGGTTTTAGCTGAAATATTTATAACAACCTACCTGTTGAAATTTGTTGTTGCTGCTGCCGATACTCCGTTTGTTTATTGGGGTAAAGGAATTTTTAAAACCGGAAAATTCTGGATGGAATAATCTTATATTATAGACTGGATTTTAGCGGGAATTGAGTAAGAATAACTTATATGACTGTATTCGTTATTAATATGCTTCCGTTTTCGTTTTTATCGAGATGATTTTATTAACATCTGTTTAGTTGTATACATCAAGGTGAGCGGTCGGGGCATGTTCGGGCAGAATTCTAAACATCGCACAGCCAAATCCAACTTTTTCCCTGTATTCGATTTTTAAATCGTAGTATTTATCCTTTTCGAGTTTTACAATGGTGTTTTTCCATTCACTCAACGGGTTTTTATCCCAATAATCAAGAATTAGTTTACCATCCAAATACATACGGAAACCATCATCGGCCTCCATACCAATTCTGTAAGACCCGGTTTCGGGTACTTTTAAAAACCCTGTCCAACGGATAGAGAAATGGTCGTCTGTCAAACCCGGTGCAGGAGAATAGCCGCCCCAATAATCAAAGTCAATCGTTTTGTCTGTTTTTTCATAAACTGGGCTGCCCTCTAAGTTTTCATTATTAAAATACGAAGCTTTAAGCCCGGGTTTATTTTTTTCTGTGAACAACACATCAGAAAGAGTAAGTGGTTTCTCCTTTTTTGTAAGCTGCATATTTTCTTCCGACAATCCATTTACCCATTCAAAGCTTCCTCCCTTTCGTGCGGTAATGTTAATATTCTTAAGAGCTACACCGGCAACAGGCTCATGTTCCGTTCCTGCCATGCTAATCGCAATATCAGCATAATTACAGTCAATATTACTAAAATTCAAATTTTTGAATACAGGATAGCTCTTTCCGTTTTCCGATGCCATAAAGGCGCTGTAATCGGTTTCGACACGAATGGCTTCGTGGCGTATGTTCTCCATCTTAATATCTTTGAAAAAAATATTTTTAACATAACCGCCTCTGGAGGCATTCGATTTTATCCTTATGCCAATGCCGGTATTTTTAAATAAACAGTCATGGACAAATACATTTTTTATGCCCCCGGCTGTCTCACTGCCAAATACCGCACCACCGTGACTAATTCCGGTGGTTATGTTCCTGATAACAATATTTTCTGAAGGGATATTTACCCGACGGCCGTCTTCGTTGATTCCCGATTTGATGGTAACGCCATCATCACCGGCATTGATGTAGCAGTATTCTATTAATGCATCTTTAGATGAATCGAGATTGATGCCGTCTGTGTTATGTCCTCCCCGCGTTTCAATTTGCAAACCACGTACAATCACATTTTCACAATAGACAATGTCGAAGGTCCAAAAAGGCCCGGGAGAAGCAATAGTAAAGCCTTCGAAATAAACATTCTTGCAATTTATAGGGCTTATAAACTGCGGCCGGAGCGCTGCTTCAGGTGTTCCGCATATTCTTTTTTCAGGAGGAATATTTTTTAACACTTTATTTTTGTAGATATCCTTGATAGTTTTTTCACCTTTCATTGTCATGGGCCACCATTTCTGACCGTAACCAAAAAGTTTTCCCGGTCCGGTAATGGCAATATTCTCACAGTTATTGGCATAAATTAGCGGTGAGTAATTATAAAGTTCTGTGCCGGCCCAGCGTGTAAAAACAACGGGGAGGTAATCTTCCGGATTGGTACTAAAATGGATTTCTGCTCCCTCTTCAAAATGAAGGTTTACATTGCTTTTTAAATGAATGGCTCCCGTAAACCATTTTCCGGCCGGAACCAACACTTTACCGCCGCCGGCAGCATTACATGCTTCAATCGCTTTTTTAAATGCCTTGGTGTTTTTTGTCGTTCCATCACCTTTAGCACCATAGTCGAGAATACTAAATGTCTTATTTTGAAATACAGGCTTTTTTAATTGCGGCATTTCAAACGGTGCAGAAATTGGTTCAATTTCAGAAGGCCTTTGAATTGCTGTCAACGCTGTTTGATTATCTTGGGCAAATGTTAAACCTAATCCTGAGATTGTATATGTAACAATAAAAATTAGGAATAATGCCGTCTTTTTTAGTTCGAATGTACTTTTCATAATTTATCTTCAATTATATATACAATAGTTCGTTAAAAGTATTCATAAAATATTGAAAGTCAATAAAATGAAGTGTCAGGAGCCGTGTCAACTTTTTACAACTTTCTGGTTATGGCAAATTCAAAGAACAAAGATATCGACAACAATTTGAAAAACCATTTAATTTTTTAGAATTTAATTATCAATTGACCCGTTTATGTGGAGGTAGCAAGAATGTTATTGCTTTTGACCCACAAGCTATTTTTCCTGAATTATGTATAAATTCGATTTCAAGGCAAGAAAAACATAGTCTGTTTCATTTCTTACAACCTTTTTTCAGAGCCCAAAAATTCAATTATTTATTCAAATTCCCAACTATTTAATTTGATTTATTTAAATTCTTGTGGGGAATGAAGGGAGAAACTATTCTGAAGAAATGATGAGAACCTTATTCTAAACATGAAGATTGACTCTAATAAACTGTATACATAT
>JALUZN010000108.1 GCA_027011835.1 Draconibacterium sp.
TCGTTTACTGTTTCGAAATTAAATGCAAATTCCTGTGGAAGCCATGCCGTTATTTTTCGTATCTCGTTAATATTTTGCCGGTTTAAAACAATTCCGTTAACCGAAACTATTCCTTCAAAATTGGGAATAAAACCACCGAGCAGATTTAGTAAAGTAGATTTTCCTTTTCCCGACTTACCTGTTAGAGCAAGCTTTTCGCCTTTTTTTAGCGATAACGAAAAGTTATTAAAGATTACTTCATCGTTGAATGAGATATTTAAGTTCTTGATTTCTATCATCTGCTATCGAATCATATTTTTATAAAATTTATCGTACTTCGATTGGTGTTCTTTTTTTCGAATAGTTTATTTTTTTCTTTTAGTAATTAGTAAGTTGCCTCTGTTTTATTTCGAAAGTAGTTTTTTAAACACAGTATTTAATCCGAATAGTTGATTTAAGAAAATCGCTAAAACAGTAGTTGTTGGTAGTGGGTCGGTAAAAATTACCTGAACAACCTGCGGAGCTCTGGCGTAAAGTTGTGGTAGAAATGCAGTGCTTAGTCCGAAGAAAAATGAAATGCCAATTACGAAAGTTTTGTGTTGGTTCCATTCATCAGAGAAAGTCTCTTTCATTCCGGTTACAATCATAAAACTTCCTGCAAAAATAATAGATGCGCCCAAAACGGGGTGTGGCATCATCGACAGGATAGAGATAAATTTAGGAAAGAAAGCCAGTACAATAAATATTAAACCCGCTACCACACTAATCCAACGACTTACAACTTTGGTTGCGCCGGCAAGTCCAATGTTGCTCGACGATGTATCGACAGCCAATCCACCAAATAATCCGGCAAGTGCCGTTGAAAATCCATCGGCCAAAAGTCCTTTTCTGATAGGTGTAAAATTTACCTCTTTTAACTCCGGCTCCGATATTTTTTGTGCTGCCAACAAATTTCCAAACGATTTCAACGAGCCACTGATTGCAATAACCGTAAACGGAATCAGCATTCCCCAATTAAAACTGAGATTAAAAAACTCTCCACCAAAATGGGGGAGTGCGAAGTAGGGAGTCTCTTGTAACGAGACAATACTTTGCCAGTATTCGGGTTGTGCAATTAAAGCTACCAACCAGCCTGTCAGTAATCCAATTATAAGTGAGTACATTTTTATAAAACCTTTTCCCCAAAGATTTGCAAGAACGGTAATGAGTAATGTAAAAAGTCCGATAAAAATATCGCTGTTTCTGATTGCGTCGCCGTGATATTCCAATCCGAAAAACGAGGTGACGGCAGTTTTAATAATGCTCACACCAACCATGGTAACTACCAATCCAACAATATAAGTGGGGAAAATACTTTTAAGTTTTTGAACAACCGGAGCCAGTGCCATTTCAAGCAGTCCGGCAATAATAATCATTCCGCGCATTAACGGAAGGCCGCCAACCCAGACTGCCGATAACGACAGGCTAAAATAGGAGGGACCACAAACGTTTGGGCATAAATATTTTGAGCCGATTAGTGGTAACCCAACCGATTGAATGATGGAACCAATTCCGGCAGCTAACATCGAAAAAGCAATTAGAGAGTTGGTTTGAAGGGCTGACATACTGAGTTGACCCGCAAATAAAATGGGCAAGCTTAACGAAACAACCATTAGTAAAACATGCTGAAATGATAAAACAAACAGATGTCCTGCCGGTGGAACTTGATTTACAGTATATTCAAAAGTATTTGTTTTTTTTTGCATACTTTACTTTTTAAATTAGGGCGCTTTGGGAAGTTGTGTTGCTGCTCCCACAAAAATAGTTTCATTCCCTATTTTTGTTTTTCTAAGATATAAAATCATCTTTCTTAAATCTCTGTCGTAACGGTTTTTAGCAAGAAAAACTTCCCATGTATTATCTTTTGTCTCGAGCTGCCGAAGCGCATGAATTATTGGTTTGTGTTTTGCTTCGTCGACACATTGCAGCAAATTTATTTGTGCCGAGTTGTTATTGGTAACCGGAGAAATAATTGTTTCGCCTGAACTATTAAAAATGAAAACACGTACTTCGCGAAAGTTAAATTCCGAAACCGGGTCCGAGATTTTATCAATTGCTTTTTCACCTCTTTTTTCAATCAACTGCACTGCATCGTCAACAATTATACGAATGAATTCTTTCTCTTCCTGCGGGTAATTTAAACCTCCACCAACATACAATTCTCTCCCCTCGGGTGTTGTAACCTTAAAATGACACGACGATTTTGGAACTGGAAAAAACTTGCCGGGTTGCCACCACGAATAGTGAACCCATGCATGCGGATTATTTGAATTATCTAAAGCTTCGAGAATTAAGCGGGCAATTGGTTTCCCATTTTTATCGGTGATTTCCATCAGGTTTTTTCCCTCGAATTGCGGCATCCCTGCATGAAAAAGATTGACTCCGTTCATGTCGAAAATGTAGAGATACCTGTCTTTCGAAAAATAGTTCTTCCTGTTCTGTTTAAAATAGTCGATGCTTTTTATTCCCTCTTTTTCCAGAATTAACGAGGCATCGTAAACAAATTTTACCAAATCTTTTGTGTCGCGATATTGATAAACAGAGAGGTCTAAGTCTTTGTAATGGTTCTCGCAGCCTTGCAAAAGAGAGATGCCGACTAACAGGAAAACAGTAAGTATGAAATTGTTTTTTTTCAATTTGGTTTATATGTAATGTTAAATTCAATCGAGACTATAAATGTAATTAATTGAGGCGGAATGCAAACAAGTTCGATAAATTTAAACTGAGATGGAAATGGAAAAGATTGGGAGATTGCTATGGTGCAACGAACAAGTATAAAAGGATTGCCCGATAAAATTACAGGTTAAAATAGGCGCTGCAGAAAAACTTAAATTGTAGTTTACAACGCCTGATTTAACCTGTTTCTCATTATTGTTGAGCCCGGTTTAATAGTATTGAACTTTTAGTTTAGCATCGGTAAGAATACCTTTTTTTACTATTGCATTTTCAATAATATCAACAATATCGTCGTCGGAAAACGAAGCACGGTTTAAAATCATGTCAAAATTATCCTGATTATAATTGTCGTCTTTAAATGCGTTTCTAAATGTAATACGTTCTTTTTCTACCCGTTGAATAAATTCAATAGCATTGTCTCTGTTTAAATCCTTTTTTTCCTGCACTGCCTTTATTCTATATTCCATGGGAGCAACCAGTCTGATATGAAAAGCATTTTTTATATCGCTGGCAACAATATGTCCGGCCCGACCTACAATAATGGCAAATCCCTCAACAGCACACGAGCGAATAACGTCTTTTACTGTATTGGTTATGCGTCGCTCGCTTTTGAAATTACGGTTATTGAATGCTTTTATAATCTCTTCGAACGAGTACTTGTCCGATTCGGTAAAAACACGGATAACATGTTCTGCATCCATCTCCAGTTCGTTTGCACTTTTCTGAAAAATCTCTTTACTCAGCACTCGCCAATCGTCTAAAAAACGTTGTTCGTTTAATCGGCATGCAATTTTTTTGGCAAGTTTAATTCCTCCACAACCAACTTCTCGCGAAATTGTAATAACCGGTCCTGCTGTGACCAGTCTGCCTTGTTCAAAAGGATCTTCTTTTTTAAGGCGCCTGTTTAGATAATTTATTAACTCGTTGCCCATAATTTCTATTTTTTTAGATTATAACAATTGTACGATATTACTCTTGTTTAGGTTTTAAAATGGGCTGTTAAAAAAAATCAAATAGTGTTACCGATTATTAATTATTGTTTATAAAGAAGTTGTTTAAAGTTAAAGGGGATTTTCGAGAGTGACAGATTTTCAATTTGACTTTAAACAACTTCAAATGGATTGAGTATATTCGCATGATTATTAAATGCATTTAAAACTACAATTATGTTCGATAAATTAACTTATATAGAGCGGCGAAAAGCATTACATAATAGCGGATTAAAAGGTGTTGGGCTAATTCTGGGAAACATTGAATCGTCAATGAATTTTCCCGAAAATACATTTCATTTTCGACAAGACAGTTCGTTTTTGTACTTCTTTGGGCTCGATTTTCCCGGTCTTGCCGGAGTAGTCGATTTTGATAGTGGAGAGGATTATATCTTTGGAGATGATGTAGATATTGAAGATATTATTTGGATGGGAAAACAAGTTCCGTTAAAAGAGAATGCAGCAAAAGCAGGAGTTAAAAATACAGCTCCATTTAACGAACTCTTCAAATTTATTTCAAAGGCAATAAAAAGTGGGCGGAAAATTCATTTCCTGCCTCCCTATAGAGCAGCAAATAAAATGATACTCGAACAGTTATTGGGAATTTCGTCGTTTCAGGTGCGCGAACATGCATCAATCGAATTTATTAAAGCAATAATACCCATTCGTTCTGTTAAAGATGCCAATGAAATTAATGAGATAGAAAAGGCATGTGCTACCGGTTACGAAATGCATGTGACTGCAATGAAAATGGCTTATCCCGATGTTTGGGAACAGAAGATTGCCGGAACAATTGAGGGAATTGCCGTTGCCGGTGGTGCCATGCCGTCTTTCCCGATAATTCTTACTCAACATGGCGAAACACTCCACAATCATAGCCATGCAGAATTTTTAAAAAAGGGTAATTTAATGCTTACCGATGCAGGAGCCGAATCGGGAATGCACTATGCATCCGACTTTACTCGTACCGTTCCGGTGGGTGGTAAGTTTACCCAAAAGCAGCGCGAGATTTATGAAATTGTGCTTGCTGCAAATAATCATGGACACAAACTAACAAAACCCGGTGTCAGCTACCTGTCGGTGCATTTCTCGGTGGCCGAAGTGATTACAACAAAACTAAAAGAGTTGGGGCTGATGAAAGGCGATGTAAAAGAGGCGGTGAGAAATGGGGCACATGCTCTGTTTATGCCTCATGGATTGGGACATATGATGGGTCTCGATGTTCACGATATGGAAGATTTGGGAGAGATTAATGTTGGATACGACGAAGAAATTCGCCCGGTTAGCCAATTTGGAACAGCCTATTTGCGCCTCGGTAAAAAGTTAAAACCCGGTTATGTAATTACCAACGAACCCGGAATTTATTTTATTCCCGATTTAATTGATAAATGGCAGCATGAAAAGATAAACACCGATTTTATCAATTTCGAAAAACTAAATGAGTATCGCAACTTTGGTGGTATAAGGCTCGAAGACGATGTTTTGGTTACCGAAACAGGAAGTCGTATTCTTGGAAAAAGAATCCCAATACATCCCGACGATATTGAATCGGTTATGCAATAAAATATTGAAAGATTTACTTATACTCAAACAACCTAGCATTCCAACATTACACGATGAAATTAGGGACTTGATTTGGTTAACTCCTCTTTTCTCTTCTGTTAAATTCAAGTGATAAAAAGATGTCGATTTATAAATAAATTTTATATTTGTGAAAATAACAATAAGTGTTTGCTATTTTTTAAACCTATTTATATTTATGAAACGAGCATGTAAGCTTTTATACCTGGAGTGACGATAATCTCGATGTACATCGGAAGCAAGTTCTCCAGAGTACTCGGGCAGGTTATATTTTTCCTGCAAAACAATCCCTTCAGGGCTTTAAAAACAACTAATTTTAATAGTATGAGAAACAAAATATTTTCGCTTGTAATTCTTTTTCTGATTACAATTTCGTGTGAACAAAAAACAGGTATTTCCGAACTATCAAAAGGAATATCAATTGATAAACGTGTAGAGCATTTGCTGAAAAAGATGACTCTTGAAGAGAAAATCGGTCAGTTAAATCAATACACTTCGCGGTGGGAAATGACCGGCCCGGCACCTGCAAATTCCGATTCGATGTTTATGTACAACATGATAAAAAACGGACAGCTAGGTTCTATGCTAAACGTTGTAGGTGCAAATGCCGCACGTAAAGTGCAAACTTGGGCCGTTGATAGCAGCCGGTTGGGAATTCCGTTAATTCTTGGGTACGATGTTATTCACGGCCTTAAAACAATGTTTCCTATTCCTTTGGCCGAAGCTGCAAGCTGGGATTCGCAGGTAGCTTACACTTCGTCGCGTATTGCAGCCGAAGAGGCTTCTGCTTCGGGGATAAACTGGACATTTGCTCCCATGCTCGATATTGCCCGCGATGCTCGCTGGGGAAGAATAATGGAAGGTTCGGGAGAAGACCCCTATTTGGGAGCAAAAATGGCTGTTGCACGAGTAAAAGGTTTTCAGGGCGATAATCTCGCTTCGGAGAATACAATTGCCGCGTGCGCAAAGCATTTTGCCGCTTACGGTTTTGTTGAAGCAGGCCGGGAGTACAACACCGTTGATATTAGCGAATATACATTGCAAAATATTGTACTTCCGCCTTTTAAGGCTGCTGTTAATGCTGGGGTGGCAACCGTAATGAACGCATTTAATACTCTTAACGGAACACCGGCTACATCGAATATACATTTGCAGCGCGATCTTTTAAAGGGCGATTGGAATTTTAAAGGATTTGTGGTTTCCGACTGGGCATCGATTAACGAGCTGATTTTACACGGTGTTGCTGCCAATAAAAAAGAGGCGGCAAAACTGGCAATTACTGCCGGATCGGATATGGACATGGAGGGAAACGTATATATTGAAGAACTGAAAAATCTTGTTGAAAATAATGAAGTTGACGAAACATTAATAGATGATGCTGTTCGTAGGATTTTACGGGTTAAATTCGAACTTGGACTTTTCGACGATCCGTTTAAATATTGTAACCCGAAGCGCGAAAAAGAGGAAGTATTAAGCCGAAAAAACCT
This sequence comes from Draconibacterium sp., assembly GCA_027011835.1. Lineage (GTDB taxonomy): Bacteria > Bacteroidota > Bacteroidia > Bacteroidales > Prolixibacteraceae > Draconibacterium. Next base: position 6,752 of record JALUZN010000108.1, read on the forward strand.
CGACGCTTCGCGTGATGTTGCACGAAAAAGTATTGTTTTACTAAAAAATAGTGAGGGGCTGCTTCCTCTATCAAAAACTGAAAAGAAAATTGCGGTTATAGGAGAACTTGCAATGAGTAAAGATGTTCCGCTGGGAAGCTGGCGTGGAAAGGCAATCCCAAATTCAGCCGTTTCGCTTTTAGAGGGGATAGAAAATGTAGTTGGAACTCAAAATGTAACGTTTGCAAAGGGTCCGGTTTACATAAAAAACAAAAGAGGTTTTACTACCGAATTGGAAATTAATACCACCGACCGTACGGGAATGAAAGATGCTGTTTCGGTTGCATCGAAAGCCAATGTGGTTGTTATTGCTCTTGGCGAAGACTGTTTTCAATCGGGCGAAGGACGAAGTCAGACCGATATAGCGCTTAAAGGATTTCAACAAGAATTGCTGAAAAAAGTGTTTGAAGTAAATAAAAATGTGGTGGTGGTTTTAATGAACGGACGCCCAATTCAGATTAACTGGATGGCAGAGCATGTTCCTGCAATTCTTGAAACCTGGTTTTTAGGCTCGCAATCGGGAAATGCAATTGCCGATGTTCTTTTTGGCGACTATAATCCTGCCGGTAAACTCCCGGTTTCTTTTCCGCGTGCAGTGGGGCAGGAGCCACTGTATTACAATCATTTAAGTACCGGGCGTGCCGATAAGACCGATATGGTTTTCTGGTCGCATTATACCGATGAAAGCAACGCACCACTTTTCCCCTTCGGATACGGATTAAGTTATACTACTTTTCGCTATTCAAACCTGAAACTCTCATCGAAAGAGTTAGCGGCCAATGGGAAACTAACAATTATGGCAACCGTTGAAAATACCGGAGATAGAGCTGGCGAAGAGGTGGTTCAACTTTATATTCGCGACCTCGTCGGAAGTATATCGCGACCGGTAAAAGAGTTAAAAGGATTTCAGAAAATTAAGTTAAAAGCAGGAGAGAAAAAAGTAGTTACTTTTGAATTGTCGGCAAAAGATTTACAGTTTTTTGGTGCCGAAAATCGTTGGAAAACCGAACCGGGCGAATATAAAATCTGGGTAGGAACAAATTCGGCAGAGGGTTTGGAATCGGGATTTACGTTAAAATAGAAAATAGTTTACCTTTGATTCCGATTCAAAGTTATATTTAATGATTAATGTAATTACCGGGAGTTTACTCTTTTTTATAGTTGGCAGCGTGTTTTTTTCCGCTCTTTTTATTGTTTATTCAATGGTCGAGAACGAAAAGAAAGCAGCAATAAGAATGATTCTGGTTACCGTTTTTTTACTGATTTTAGGAGCTGCTCTCATTTTTGTTGGTGCTCCTTTTGTTTTTCAAATTACTCTTCTCGTTTTTATTTTGGTGGCACTTTCTGTTGTTTTGTTTCGGTTTGGAAACAAGAGCATAACGTTTCCTGTGCCTAAGAAACAGTTCGACGAACGCGATGTTATGTTTTCGCGTGCTGCATTAAAACCCGATATCAAAAATTTTAAAGATTACTATGCAATGCGTCCGCAAAATTTGCAGGTTGATAATGCTTTCAGAAAATTACCCGGCCTGCTTAATGCGAATACGAAATATTACAACCGGTATATTTTTAGTGCTGCCAATGCAACATTTTCTGCAGTAAATTTGCTGCAGCCGCTTACCGAACAAAAAACTCAGGAGAGCAATGATAAAAGTATAAATGCCGATGAGGCAACCCTGTTTCTAAAAAAATGGGTTGAAAAACTCGGAGTACATTCGGTAGGTTTTACACATTTACAGTCTCATCATCTCTATTCGCATATTGGGCGTGGCAAAAAATATGGCGACGCGGTAGAGTTAAATCATAAATTTGCCATTGCTTTTACTGTCGAGATGAGTCATGAATCGTTAAGTTATGCTCCGCAGGGGCCGGTTGTTATGGAGTCGTCGCAGCAGTATTTAAATGCCGGTACAATCGCCGTTCAAATTGCCGAATTTATTCGAAATCTCGGGTTCGAAGCGCGTGCACATATCGATGCAAACTATCGCGTAATTTGCCCGTTGGTTGCACAGGATGCCGGATTGGGAACCATTGGCCGCATGGGGCTGTTAATGACTCCAAAACTGGGTGCTCGGGTGCGGGTGGCAGTTGTTACAACAAATATGGAACTGGTTACAACATCGCCAAAAGAGATTGACTCTTCGGTCGTTCGGTTTTGTGAAATCTGTAAAAAATGCGCTGTAAATTGTCCTTCAAATGCAATCTCTTTTAATTCGGGGAAAACAAAATTGGGGTGGCAACTTTGGAAAATCAGTCACGAAAAGTGCTATACATATTGGTGTAAAATTGGTACAGATTGTGGCCGGTGCATCACCGTTTGCCCCTATTCGCATCCCAATAATTTTATTCATAATACAATTCGGTGGATGATAAAACGAAACCCCGTAAACCGTTGGCTGGCATTGAAATTGGACAACTATTTTTATGGAACAAAACCCGCTCTTATTCCTTTAAAAAAATGGACGGGTTAATATTCTTTTTCATATTTATGACTTTGTTCAATACAAAAAGCAGTGTGCCTAAGGCGTATTAAACAACTGTTTTCTATTATTAGATGCTAGACACTGGAAGTATGTTAAAGCCTTGAATGTCAGTGATTACGCTATGGCTGTGGGCGTTTGGTGATTTTGTCGGTTATCAATGTAATATAAAAATATAGCAATCTATTATTCTATTTAAAACTTTATAAAAAGGCTGAACTTTCTATATTTTATTATAAAAACTTTGAGTATTAGGGCTTAATGCCTATTTTCGTGGCTGAAGAATTACGCACACCATTTGTTAATGGTATAAATTTTAAGAGCATGGAACCTAAAGATCTAAAAAACTCGGAAGAGTTAAAAAGTCCTGAAAAAAAGGACCTTAAGAATTCGGAGCAAAATGTTGTTTCGGAGGAGACAAAGGAAGTTAAGAAAACAGTGTCGGAGAAAGTGAAAGAAACTGACGATTCTGCGACAGAAAAAGAAGCTCCAAAAAAGAAATCGGTTAAGAAACCGGCAAAGAAAAAACCGGCTGCCAAAAAGAAAGTCGAAAAGCCGGCTGAAGAAACAGCTCCCGATTCATCTGAAAAATCAGAGGAAGCAGATTCTGTAAAAGAGGAGGTAAAAGCTGAACCGGCAGCCGAAGAGGTAAAAGAAGAAGAGAAAAAACCGGCAGCAAAAGAGGAAGTAAAAAAAGAGGAGCCGAAAGCAGAACCTAAGGAGAAAGAGGTTGCTGAAGAGAAGAAGGAGACGGAGACGGAAACGGTTGCTGAAGAGAAGGAGGAAAAGGGAACTCCTGATTCGGAAAAAGAGCCGGAAAAACAACAAGAAGAGGAGGGAGCAAAGAAGGCAGAGAAAGTTGATGTTGCACCTCAAAAACCGAAAAAGGAAATTGTTGATTATTCGAAATATACGCAAATTGAGTTGGTAAACGCTTTGCGCGATGTTTTGGAAGAAAACGACGACCACGATATAAAAGACGAAGTAGAAGCAATAAAATCTGTTTTTTATAAAACATTAAACGAAAATATTAGTGCCGCTAAAAAGAAATTCATAGAAGAGGGAGGAGACGAAAAGGAGTTTGTTGCAGAAGAAGATCCTTACGAAAAAGATATTAAAGATTTACTTCGTCGCTTTCGCCAGATTCGTATTGAATACAGTAAAAAAATGGAGCAGGAAAAGGAAGCGAATCTGAAATTAAAATACGATGTAATTGAACGAATTAAAGCACTAATCAATAACGAAGAGTCGATTAATAAAACGTTTAATGAATTTAGAGAGTTGCAGCACGAATGGCGCGAAATTGGACTGGTACCTCAGTCGAAAATGAAAAATTTATGGGATACGTACCATTTTCATGTCGAGAACTTTTACGATTACATTAAAATAAATCAGGAGTTGCGCGACCTCGATTTAAAAAAGAATCTTGAAATTAAGATTAAACTCTGCGAAAATGCCGAGGAGCTTTTGGTTGAACCTTCGATTATTAAAGCATTTAATACACTTCAGAAATACCACGAACAGTGGCGCGAAGTTGGCCCGGTTCCACGTGAACAGAAAGATGCTATTTGGGAGCGTTTTAAAGCTGCCACATCGAAGATAAACAAAAAGCATCAAGAGTTTTTTGAGGTTAGGAAAGAGGAACAGAAAAAGAATCTCGAAGCAAAAACTGCACTTTGCGAAAAGGTGGAAGAGATTGATTTGGCAGCAATTCCAAGCTACAAAGAGTGGGATGCTAAATCGAAAGAGTTGGTTGAATTGCAAAAAGTTTGGCGAACAATTGGATTTGCACCCAAAAAGGACAACAACAAAATATACGAGAGATTTCGTGCTGCCTGCGATAAGTTTTTCGATGCAAAACGCGAGTTCTACGCAAAAAATAAAGAGCTTCAGCAAAATAACATGCAAATGAAAATTGATTTGTGTGTGCAGGCCGAATCGTTAAAAGAGAGTACCGACTGGAAGAAAACAACGCAGGACTTTATAAACATTCAGAAAAAATGGAAAGAGATTGGCCCCATTCCGCGAAAACATTCCGATGCCATCTGGAAACGGTTTAGAGCTGCCTGCGACTCCTTTTTTGATAAAAAATCGGAACACTTTTCGGGAATGGATTCCGAACATACCGAAAATTTAAAAAAGAAAGAGGAATTAATTGAAAAGGTAACAAACTTTAAATCGGCAGGAAGTGTTGATGAAAACTTAAAAATATTAAAAGGGTTTCAGCGTGAGTGGACCGAAATTGGTCATGTTCCGTTTAAAAAGAAAGACGAAGTTCAGGCTAAATTCAGAGAGGCTATAAATAAACTGTTCGACGAGTTAAATATCGACGAGGATAAGCGTAATATTCTGAAATTCAGAAGTAAAATGACTTCTTATTCTGAGTCGAACCGCGGCCAGAATAAGATGCGGATGGAGCGCGAAAAGTATATGAATAAATTAAAACAACTCGAAAACGATTTGGTTTTGCTCGATAATAATATTGGTTTCTTTGCAAAATCGAAAAATGCAGAATCGCTCATTGCCGATGTAAGAAAGAAGATTGAAGTTTCGAAACAGAAAATAGAACTTCTTAAACAAAAAATCAGGGTAATCGACGAAATGGATAAAGAATAATTAGGTGTTTTTATTATTATATCTCCAAGTTTTATACATATTCGCAGGGCTGTTAGTCCCTATTATTGAAGAGGTTGAGCCCATTTTTTAATATTTTTTCTATTGCCAGGGATGTTCAT
>JALUZN010000109.1 GCA_027011835.1 Draconibacterium sp.
ATACTGCTCATTCCGTAAATTACCGTGTCGTTCGCTAATTTCTTAAATGGATTCAAACCTAAATTTTTAAACAAAGATATAATTCATTTACAATGATTAAACAACTTCGATAAATTAGAAAAGAAAAATAACCAAAAGAAACTTATCTTTGAACTTTTAAAAAACAGAATAATGAAACGAGTTGCTTTTCCGGTACTATTGATTATCGCGCTGCTAATAACCGCATTTTCGTGCTCGAACACGCCAAAACGTTCGCGAAAACCGGTGAGTACAATTGTGGTTCAACCCAATAAAAAAAGTTATGTTTTTGGCGAAAAAGTAACGGTAAACGTAAAAACGAAAGTTAAAAACGGCGAGATAAAATCGATTAAACTTTTCTATAAAAACCAACTTTTAAAAGAGAGTACCAAACTCAGTTTTTCTGTTGAAGGTGTTGAATTAAATACCCTTGGCAGCAGCAATTTCAGGGTTGAAACGGTAAAAACCGACGGACTTAAAAATAGCAGATTACGAACGGTAGAAACAATTTCGGATGTTGAAAGCAAAATTTATACCTACCACGTAATAAATAACTTCCCGCACCAAAAAGATTATTATACACAGGGACTGGAATTTTATAAAGGTTATATGTACGAAGGAACGGGCGAATATGGTAAATCGCGCCTCGAAAAAACCGTTCTGAAAAATGGGAAACCTCTGCAAACTTATCATCTCGATAAAAAATATTTTGGCGAAGGAATTACCATTTTCAACAATAAAATTTACCAACTTACCTGGAAATCGAGAAAAGGATTTATATACAATTTGTCTGATTTTGCATTGATTGACAGTTTTCAGATTGTACCCAAAGAGGGGTGGGGGCTTACAAACGATGGTACCAACCTGATTATGAGCGACGGCACAAACAAATTAACCTGGTTAAATCCCAGTGATTTGTCGGTGGTTAAAACGGTTCAGGTGGCTAATAATAAAGATGTTATAAATTATATTAACGAACTGGAATATATTGACGGTGTAATTTATGCCAATATTTATACCACCGAAATTATTGTTATAATAGACCCCGAAACAGGTAAGGTTTTAGGCGAAATTAATATGAAAGGTATAATTGATATGTATAAAAACAGTACCGACAAAATTGATTACATGAACGGAATTGCCTACGATAAAAAAACCGACCGGCTGTTTGTTACCGGAAAATTGTGGCCCCGGTTGTTTGAAATTAAGATTGTTGAGAAAAAGTAGAAAATTGTTCAGAGTTCTGTTTTCGCTTGAAAGTTGTTTTTAATCGGTTTAAGTATATAAAACATTCATTATAAAGATTTTACACACAGGAGCTTGATTTAGTTAAAACACTAATTTTCTTGTCTTGGTTCTTGTATCTTGATTCTAAATTTTAAACAGAAACATCCTCATAATTTGGGGTAACCCAATATCGAAAACAGGGGCAAAACTTATTTGTTTTGCCCCTGTTTCTCAAATATTTGTCTATTTCTGAATATGTACATCCATTTGTGGGAATGGAATATTCAATCCCTCTTTATCGAATGCTTTGTAAACATTCTCGATTAGGTCGAAATGAATTCCCCAATAATCTGCTGCTTCTGCCCACACCCGAACCACTAGATTCACCGAGCTGTCGGCAAGTTCGGTAACTGCAATAAACGGTTCAGGGTCTTTTAATATTCGCGAATCGGCTTCAATTAATTTCATTAAAACTTGTTTGGCTTTATCAACATCGTCGCCATATCCAATACCGAAAACAAAATCGACACGCCGTTGTGGCTCGGTCGAGAAATTCACCATCGACCCGGTTGACAAGCCGCCATTTGGAATAATAATTGTTTTATTGTCGGGTGTTTTCAGAATTGTATTAAAAAGTTGAATTTCGCTAACTGTACCTGTATAACCCTGAGCTTCCAGAAAGTCTCCGGTTTTAAAGGGTTTAAAAAGCAAAATCATAACTCCTCCGGCAAAGTTTTGCAATGTTCCCGAAAGTGCCATACCAATAGCAAAACCAACTGAACCAAGAATTGCAATAAAGGAGGTCATTTCAACTCCCAACATTCCAATTACACTTATCCAGAGCATTAGTTTGAGTAGAACGCGAATCATACTGTTTAGAAAATTACGGAGCGATGGATCCATCTCCTTCTTTTCAAACCGTTTTCTAATACTCTTTGTAAGAATAGAGATAATCCACATACCAATAATAAGCGTAATAATTGCACCTATTAACCGTGGGCCATAATTCATAATAACGTCATGAATTGTTTGAGAAATACTTTGTACTGTTTCCATAATTATTTGATTTTTATTATACCTAAAACAATCGTTTTGAATGTTTTGTTCACAAAAAAAGGACCTCTTTTCAGAAGTCCTTTTTCAGCGAATAATATGAAACTAATTCAGCGTTATTTTTTAATTCAGTGCTATTTTTAAATAATGCAATGTATCGTTTACATTCCCAAATTTATTTAACTCGTCGTCGTTAACCGAAATATTAAAAATACCTTCTAAAAAATAGGTGAAAATTGTCCAGTCTATTTTATCGAAATTAAAATCGTTACTGTACGATGCATTTAAGCTGATGTACTCTTTATTCACTCCTGTCTTTCGCAAAACCCGGTACAGTTTTCGCCGAATCGACTTTTCCTTTTTTGTCTCTATCTCCATAAATATCTTTTAAAAATCGAACAAATGAATATTCGAGTCAAAAATATGAAATATTATTTAGAATAAAACTACATTGTAAAAAATATGTAATGTGAAAGAGCAAAACTTGATGTTTAGTTTAAACAGATGTGAGTCAGATTACTAACTCATCGGTTTTGAGTAAGCTGTAAATTTCCAGGTCGAAATACGTTTCGTTGTGCTTTTCTCCTGCACGTTCAATTCCTTCAAACCGAAAGCCAAGACGTTTGGGTACGGCAGCACTTTTGCTGTTGCCCACAGCAGTTTTAATTTGAATGCGGTTAAGTTTTAATTTATGGAAAGCATACCGAATAAGCTTTTCAACACAAGCCGAAACAATTCCTTTTCCCTGCATTTTCTCTGCAAGCCAGTAACCCAATTCGGTTTTCCGGTTAATCCAATCAGTATCTTTAAACGCAATTAGACCGGCAAATTCGTTTTTAAACCAGATAGTAAAAACCTCGTCTCTTCTGTTTTGCGACTGATGTAGAACACTTCTGATAAACGCTTCTGTGTCGGCCAGTTTATGGGTAGTAGCAATAAATGGCAACCACTGTTCTAAATAGGCACGGTCGCGGTCGATGGTTTCGAAAATAACAGGTGCCATAGAAAGGTGTAACGCTTCCAGTCTGATATTTCTATTTACTTCGAGGTGTTGCATAGTTTGTTTTTTTCGATAAATCGATAAGAAACAGCTGTTGCGGAAATGTTTTTGTGGCTTCGCACGAAATAAGAAGAGAGTCGTTATTTAAAAAACAGACGCCCTCGGTTTGTGCATTAAAAATGTTGTCCATTTCGAGATGCATTTGGCTATCGCCCCAAAAGTTTTCTTTATTGAAATTTGAGAAAATCCAGAGAATAGGCCGGTAATCTTTATAACCAACCAATGCCAGCTTTGTTTTATCGGGACTAATATCGGCACCGGTTACTAATCCGTTAACATTAAATGAATCAATAGGTTGAAGCGTATAGTTCCCTTTATTTTTTGGAATACGATAAACAGTTGTTGTTCGGTTTACCCAGTCTTTTGTGAAAATATAGAGCGATTTTTTATAGGCAACAAGTGCCTCACAATCGAACGATGTGGCTAAATTTTCTGATTTGAAACTGGTTTGATTTGCGTAACTGAATCTTATTTTTTTCGATTTAACTTTCTGCCTGGCTTTTTTCCCAATTTTCTTTTTCTCTATTTTATAGATGGTTTGGTTTTTACGGTTTCCACGGTTGTTTCCAAAATCGCCTACATAAATATACTTTTTGTCTTGTGCAATATCCTCCCAATCAACATTCTTTGCATTTTCTATCTCAACCTCTTTTTCAATTTCTCCTTTAAAATTAAAAGTAAATATTCTATTTTTTCCACCACTGTCGTTAATCGTCCAAAACAGATTGTTGTAAAAAATTATACCAGAATTTTCTTCCAGTTTTTTAGGAAGCGATTTAATAAATGGCTCCGGTTCAGGCAAAACAACAGTGTCTACTTTGGTAACAACCGGGGTTTCCCTGTGATTCATTTTTGTAAAATTGCACGATATAAAAAAAACGATAACCGGTAATAAAACGAAGAATTTGTTCATAGTTTATTTTTTATCTTTGCCACAGTTCATAAATATTTTTTCAATTTAATTAATTTTTCGAGAATGAAGCGGATTGTATTTTTTTTACTGATTACACTTTCTATAGCTGCTATTGCGTGTGGCAACAAAGAAAAAAAGAGTAACGAAACAGTGGTTTCTATTAAAACCAAACTTGGAGAAATTAAGGTAAAACTTTATGATGATACGCCTGAGCATAGAAAGAACTTTCTGAAATTGGTAAATGAAGGGTTCTACAACGACCTTCTTTTTCATCGCGTTATCAACCATTTTATGATTCAGGGTGGTGATCCAATGTCGCGCAATGCCGGGAAAAATATTCTGTTGGGTGGAGGTAGCCCCGGGTATACAATTCCGGCCGAAATAATTCCTAAACATTTTCATAAAAAAGGAGCACTGGCAGCTGCCCGTCGTGGTGGCCGGGCAAACCCGGAAAAACGTTCAAGCGGTTCGCAATTCTATATTGTTCAGGGTGAAATTTATACGCCCGAAGCACTTGATACAATGGAGATGATTATTAATGACCGAAGGAAAAACGAATTGATGAATAAGCACATGGGGGCAATGAAAGACGAGATTATTGAGTATAAAAAGAAGAACGACAGAGCTGGTTTTGATATTAGAATTGCAGAGGAGCGCGAACTTGTTGACAGTATTTATGCGGCAGGCCCGCAGTTTTCTTTTTCCGATGAAGCACGAAAAGCTTATACAACTATTGGCGGGTATCCGTCGCTCGACGGTGAATACACTGTGTTTGGAGAGGTAGTTGAAGGGCTCGATGTTTTAGATAAAATTGCCGCCGTTGAAACCGACAAACAAAACCGCCCGGTAAACGACATTTCTATGCAAATTGAAGTTGTAAAATAGTTTATGACACGAAGCTTTTTTATACTGATTTTTATTGCCGTTTTTACTATTTCGGGGTGGTCGCAAACTAAAAAAGTAAAAATATCGACCCGTTTAGGGGCAATGGAGTTTCTCCTTTATAACGATACACCCAAGCACCGCGACGCTTTTTTACAAGAGGTAAATAGTGGCTATTTTAATGGCACCCTTTTTTATCGGGTTATTCAGGATTTCCTAATTCAGGGTGGATCGAAAAGTTCGAAAAATGCACCTCCCGGAAAACGAATTGGATACGGCGACCCCGACAAAACCGTTGACGATGAGATTCGCCCAAACCATTTTCATAAAAAAGGAGCACTTTGTGCACCTCGCCAGCCCGACGAAATTAATCCGTTTAAACAGTCCGATATATCGCAGTTTTTTATTGTTAAAGGAAGAGTATATTCTTCGGGAGAGCTCGATACAATGGAGATGGCTGTGAACCGCCCCATCAGAAATAAAATAAAAAGACGTGTGCTGACTCCCGAAATTCGGGCCGAACTAAAACGCCTGAAAGCTGAAAAAAAGGTAAAAGAATTTAGAGAGCTGGCGCAAGAAGTAAAGGATAAAATTGAAAGCGAATACAACCTGCAATCCGGTACAATTGAGTTTTCGGAAGCACAGCGCACCGCATATACAACCATTGGCGGTTACCCCGATTTAGACGGGAAATATACCATATTTGGCGAATGCATTTCAGGATTCGACGTAATTGATAAAATTGCTGCACTAAAAACCGACAAAAATAATCGCCCGTTTAACGATGTTAAAATAACAATTACACAAATTAAATGAGAAATATTCTCGCCATAGTACTGTTTCTGATTATTCTTTTTTCGTGTAATTCGAAAGACAAAAAACAGGTTGCCAAAAACGAGAAACCGGGAAAAACTGTTACGCAGAATTCAAACAACGAATGGAGTGAAATTCGTGCAGCGGTGGTTAAATTAGATTCGTACGACGGTAAACGAATTTTAGAGTCGGGGCAGGGTTTTTTTGTTGACGAGAATTTAATTGCTACAAAATACTCGCTAATTAAAGGAGCCGACACAGTTTTTGTTACACCGTTCAATTCAAAAAAACGGTTTGTTGCCAATAAATATGTTGCATTCGACCGGATAAACGACCTTATTATTTTACAAGTTGATGGCGTTAAACGTAAACCCGTTCAACTGCTCGAGGGTGTTGCGCCCAAATCGGCAAAATCGAAGTATATCTCGCCAAACCCGGGGAAAGTGATTCAGCTCTTTTCGGGTAAAGTTTTAAATCTGGCAACCATTAACGGAACAAAACTGTACCGCATTACCAACCGGATTAGAAAATCGTCATTTGGAATGCCGCTTTTTCTGACCAATAAAAAAGTTTTTGGAATTGCTTTCTCGGCAACATCGAATTATACAATGCAGAGTTTTGCAGTTCCTTCTTTCTATATTCGGGCACTGCTAAAAAAGAAAACCGCAAAACCTGTTTTGCTACAAGCGTTGCAACTGGGGTCTTCGCAAAAAACAGCAGCCGAAAATGCAAAAATAAAAGGGCTGGTTCTTGAAACCGATGCCGGCAACATTACCATAAAATTGTTTAATGCAACTCCCGAATACCGCGACAATTTTATAAAACTTGTAAAAGAGCATTTTTACGACAGTTTGCTGATTCATCGTGTAATTCCCGATTTTGGAATTCAAACCGGAGCTGCCGACACTCGCTACGCCGAAAAAGGCGACAACGTTGGCTGGAAAGGTCCTGGATATACCATTCCCGCCCATATTGTTCCCGGTCTGTTTCATAAACGCGGAATGATTGGTGTGCCTCGTAAACCCGACCGCAGCAATCAGCGACGACGCTCCGACGGGTCGCAATTTTACATTGTTTCGGGTCGCAAATATTTCGATAAAGAGCTGGACGAACTGGAGCAGCAAAACAATTATAAATTTAGTGCAGCACAACGAAAAGCATATAAAACAGTGGGCGGAGCACCGCATCTCGATGGGTCGTACACCGTTTTCGGACAGGTAGTTTCGGGAATGGATGTGGTGGATAAAATTATAAAAGTTGAAACCGACCAGAACTGGAGGCCACTAAAAGACATTCGCTTAATAAGAGTGAAAATATTGAAATAAAAAACAGATAAATACTCAATGTATCTGAGCTTAATTAAATTAGCTGAATACCTCTGCCATCTCCCTGCTATTTTTAAGTCAGAAAGTTTTTAACCCAGCTTTTTTTGCTTCTTCTATATTCTCTTTTAAATCGTTAATAAAGAGTTTCTTTTTATCGGTAATTCCCCAAAAATAGATTAATTCTGCTTTTGCTTCTGAGCGTTTCGAATCAGAAATGATTTCCCATGATATAACTTTACAATTGTCCGGCAGATGAACAATTCGGTCATTCGAATTTGCAATTTTTTGTAATGCTGCTCTTTCACATTTATTTCTGCCCAGCCCCTTAAAATCAGCCCCCGAATAAATAAGAAGACAAATTGTAAGCCCAGCTAAATATTTTAATCTATTCAATCTCAAATTATTAATTAGATAATACGACGATGCTGCAAAAAAGTAAATTAGAGCTATTGTAACTGGCATTATTGTATCGTAACGTATTATATACGGGCGGTATGGACGATAGCCGCCGAGTGGCAACAGCAGAATATACAGTAACGAAAAAACGCCAATCCACTTTATTGTTCGAATTAATAATCTCCCATTTAACGTTTCATTTTTTTTGATTAGAGAAATATTAACTCCAATTACAACAAGCATTAACGGAAACCCAAAAGAGTGAAAAAGCTGAGAAACAATTCCCGGGAAAAGATTCAAATAGCGTTGAAATAGCGGTATTGCTTCAGTTTTATAATTATTATCGTAGAAAAATCCTAAATACAATGAATAAATACTCCATAAAGAGACCGGAATTAAAATAATATAAAAATGAACGGGCACGCTTTTTAAATAATTCGTTAATCTTCTCTTATTTGTTCTATAACTTTTAATCCAGCGATTCAAAAACAAAAGAAAAGAAACAATTAAAATAACACCGGGAATAAGTGGACCACTTAAAGGTAAAATAATAGATAACGGAATAAGAATAAAATAGTTAATTTTACTGAAATTAGACTTAAAAAAGGGAATAAAAAACAACATTAACAGAACAAGTGGAACAGCATAAAAAAAAGTATATGCAATTGATTTATCGTTAATTCCCATTCGGCTCCAGTAACCATAAACCTGAAAAAGTGGAGCTATTAACACAGCCACATTAATAAATTCAGGACTGCGAATAGTTTTATATCCGCTAATGAAGAATGACAGCAAATAGACAAATAAAAGTTGCACAATAATTTTAACCAATGCTGCCGATAAATAAACCGCTGAAATTGGGTTCGAAAAATACTGAAAAGCTTTTGGCACAACCCGAAAGTATTTCATAAAAATATAATGAGAGAAAAACCTGTTTGGATTAACATGTTTCTCTCCCGATTTTATTGCATGAAAACCAAACGGATCATCAATAATTTGTTGAACATATTTGTCAGGTAAAATCCCGCCCTCCAAGTCGCCATATAACGGCATTTGATAATATTGAAAAAAAGAAAAAATAAAATCGACAATTAACAAAATTACGAAAAGTATTATGACTATTTTGTTTCTACGCATTTTTAGTGTTTTAATAGATTTAAAATATTTCTGCCATTTCCATTCTGTTTTTAAGCCAGAAAGTTTTTAGTCCGGCCTTTTCGGCGCCTTTAATATTGTCTTCTAAATCGTCAATAAACAGGGTCTCTTCCGGATTTACGCCCGAGAGTTGAATCACTTTTTCGAACGAACTTAAATCGGGTTTCCGAACGTGAATTTCGTGCGAATAGAACTGCTGCTCGAAAAGTGATGGAAACTCAAATCCATATTGCTCTTTAAACTCTTCATCAATTTTATCGATATGAATTTTGTTGCTGTTGCTAAAAAGATAAAGGCGATACTTTTTACCAAGTTTTTGTAGCACTTTTATACGGTGTTCAGGAATATCTAAAACCATTTTTAGCCACGCCGAATTTACCTGCTCTTCGGTAACATTTTTTCCGTTTAGAATTTTCACCACCCTTTTGCGAAACTCCTCCGGAGTAATTGTTCCAACTTCCTGCTCGTAAAAACAGGGGTCGGGGAAAACACTGTGTTTTGTTAATACATCGTCTTTTAATCCTAACTCTTTAAATGCCTTTATCGAGCTTTCAAAATCGAGATTCAGAATTACATTTCCCAAATCGAATATGATATTTTTTATTCCTGTTAAGTCAGCTTTCATTTTACTACTTTTGTGGCTAATATACTCAATCCATTTAGGTTTTCTGGAAATTTGAGGATGTTATTTTTTTCTTTAACAAGGCAAATAATTCAGACATAGCCATCGTTATGTTTTAATTATTTGCCGCAGGAAAAGGGAAAAAGAACCAATCAAAAACCCGAAAACCTATGTGGTTTGAGTAAATAATAAATTGAAACAGGTTTGTGAGAATTCAGAATAAACATTATCATACAATTTGGCTGAAAAATGATAATCGGGAGATTGTTCAGGTTATCGATCAGCGAAAACTCCCTTTCAGGTTCGAGATTTTTAGTTTGAAAACGGTCGACGATGCCTGCTTTGCCATTCAGGAGATGGTGGTTCGAGGAGCACCGTTAATTGGCGTAACTGCAGCGTATGGAATGTATTTGGCTCTTTTGAAATACGATGGCAATAATCTGAAAAAATATATTCACGAAAAAGCCGGCTGTTTAAAAGCGGCGCGGCCAACTGCAGTAAATCTTTCGTTTGCGGTAAACGAAATGGTCGATTTTATTTTGAATGAAAAAGAAGATGGCGACTTAATTCAAAAAACAGTTCAAAAAGCAGATTCATTAAAAGAAAAGGAGATTGAATTTAGCGAAAGGATTGGCAATTTTGGGCTCGAACTCATTCAGAAAATTTACGATAAAAAAGGCGAAACGGTAAATATTTTAACTCACTGTAATGCAGGCTGGCTGGCGTGTATCGACTGGGGCACGGCAACTGCACCAATTTACAAAGCACACCTGAAAGGGATTCCGGTTCATATTTGGGTCGACGAAACGCGGCCGCGAAATCAGGGAGCGCGGTTAACGGCTTTCGAGCTTGCCGAAGAGGGAGTGCCGCACACCGTAATTCCCGATAATACAGGCGGCCATTTAATGCAGCATAAAATGGTTGATATGGTTATTGTTGGCAGCGACCGCACAACAATTACCGGCGACGTGGCAAATAAAATTGGTACCTATTTAAAAGCACTTGCCGCTTCAGATAACAACATACCGTTTTATGTAGCACTGCCTTCAACATCAATCGATTGGAAGATTGAAGACGGAATAAACGATATTCCCATTGAGATACGCGAATCGGGTGAAGTGTCTGAAATTACCGGATGGACAACCGACGGCGAAAAAAGTGTTCGATTAATTCCGGAGAAAAGTAATGCAGTAAATTATGGATTCGATGTTACTCCGGCCCGGCTGGTTACCGGACTAATTACCGAACGTGGTGTGTGTAAAGCCAACAAAGAGAGTATTCTAAAACTGTTCGAGAAAACAGATAACAAACAGTAAATATCGAATGACAAATTTATGCATTGTATCTTTGGAATTTGAGTTTAAAAAAGAGTTATGATTAAAGTAGCAATAATAGGTGGTTCGGGACTTGAGAATCCGGAACGCGTTCAACATTTAGAGAGTATAAATGTTGAAACTCCATTCGGAAACCCTTCGTCGAATTTTAGGATTGGTAAAGTTGGTAATGTAGAGGTTGTGGTATTGTCGAGGCATGGCAGAAATCATTCAACTCCTCCGTCGCAGGTAAATAACCGTGCAAATATTTGGGCAATAAAAGAACTTGGCTGCACTCATATTTTGGCAACCACTGCATGCGGTAGTTTGCGCGAAGAGATAAAACGTGGAGATATTGTCATTCTCGACCAGTTTATCGATTTTACAAAACACCGGAAAAATACTTTTCACGAAATATTTCTTCACGGCGAAATAAAACATACACAAATGGGCGATCCTTTCGACCATAAATTACGCGAAAAACTAATTCAAATTTCAGATGAGCTTAATCTGAATTATCATAAAAAAGGGACGGTAATTACCATTGAAGGGCCGCGTTTTTCAACACGCGCCGAGTCGAATATGTTTCGTAGTTGGGGAGCAGATGTTATTAATATGTCGATTGCTCCTGAATGTATTTTGGCAAACGAAATTGGAATTCCGTATGCGGCAATTGCGCTTAGCACCGATTACGATTGTTGGAAAACCGATGAAACAGAGGTGAGTTGGGAAGAGGTATTAAAAGTTTTTAATGAAAATGTAGAGAAGGTAATCGACCTGCTAATGAAAACAATTCCTGCAATTTAATCTGTAATTTTCTGGCATAACATTTGTTATGGTTATTACAACTGTTTCAAAGCCATGTAAACAGTTAGTCGTTCAGAAAACAATATATATTCAACCAACAAGCTCAGTTGGTTTTCAGGTTCAAAAGCGGTGTCAATTTTTTTGATACCGCTTTTTTTATGTCACATCGAAATAAGAAAGAAAAAGGATCGGTTTAAAAAGTTGTGGATAATAGAGTGAGAAGCCATTGTGAAGAAATGATAAAAACTTTATTCTGAGGATTTATAGCTTGGTAGCGAATTTTGCGAATAAGGCTCACCTTGAATTTATGGTGGATTAAATTTTTCATGCATAAATTTTTGCTACCCTAAACAAGAAAAATTTAACATCAGACACACCTCTTAGAGTAGCTCTGAATGCCTTGAGT
>JALUZN010000110.1 GCA_027011835.1 Draconibacterium sp.
CAATAAACAGTATATTAACCGATTTTGAAGAGTTTGCAAACCTGTTGCTTTCTCAACTCGATTTGCTCGAAAAGTTAATTGGATCTGGCGATATTAAGTTCCCCGAGAAAGAAAACAAAGAGTTGCTTAACAACGAAAAGAAGTTAGATAAAACGGAAGTTAAAATTAGTGATAAAATAGTAAATACAATTGTTCTGTATCAACCCGTTGCTTCCGACATTAGAAAAATTATTGCTTGTTACCGAATTATTATTAGTCTCGAACGGGTTGGCGATATGGTAGTAAACATTGCTAAATTTATACAAAAAATAAAAACTCCCGAGGTGTATTCCAACCTCTCAGATGTAATATCGAATATGCTTATTCAAAGCTCGAATATGATAAACAAAGCTCTGTTGGCATTTACCAACGACGATAAAGAGTATGCAATTTGGACCATAAAAAACGATGCAGTTGTTGACGAAATAAACAAGAAAATGCTTAAAAAGGCAATTAAAAAAAGCTCGGGTTCAAGCGAAGATAAAGAACTTTTAATGAGTTTTATTAACTTAAACGGAATGATTACAAATATTGAACGAATTGCCGACCACGCAACCAACATTGCCGAAGCTGCTATATATTCTATTGAAGGGAAGGACATTAGGCATAAACATAAAATTGAATAACGATGAACCCAAAACCGAAAATCTTAATTGTTGACGACGAGAAAGACCTATGCGAAATTCTGGAGTTTAATCTTTCGAGCGAAGGATTCGATACCGAAATTGCATACTCGGCCGAAGCAGCACTTACAAAACCACTCGATAGTTTCAACCTTATTTTATTAGATGTTATGATGGGCGAAATGTCGGGGTTTAAAATGGCAATGAAAATTAGAAAAGAGCTAAAACTTAACGTGCCAATTATTTTTATGACCGCAAAAACTACCGAAAACGATATTTTAACCGGTTTTAATCTCGGTGCCGACGATTACATTACAAAACCATTTTCGATAAAAGAGATGGTTGCCCGCATTAAAGCAATTCTAAAACACGGTACAAATAGTTCTGCATCAACAACTGTTTTTGAAATCGACAACTTAGCAATCAATGCAGAAAACAAAACCATTACCATTAATAATTTACCGGTAAACCTTACTCGCAAAGAATTCGAGATACTTGCCCTGCTTATTAAAAACAAAGGGAAATATATTGAACGCACCGAAATTTTAGACCGTATTTGGAGCGACGACGTAATTGTTACCGAAAGAAATGTAGATGTAAATATTGCACGTCTTCGGAAAAAAATAGGCAACTACGGAAAATTCATTATTGGAAAATCGGGCTACGGTTACTGTTTTAATAAATAAACTCACTTAATACTACTCTTGTGAAAACGCATCACTCATTTCGTCAAAAAACATTTTACTATTTTATCTCTGTTTTCGTGGTTTTTACAGCAGTTGTTTTACTTTTCCAGTTTAACCGCGAAAAACATTATAAAATTGCCCGGTTAGAAAACACACTCGAAAACACCACCGAGGTTATTCACAACTATATTGAATTCAATCATCTTTATAGCCAAAATAGTTTGGTTCCCGACGATGTTTTAAAACACCTCGTTCCCGAAAAAAACATCAGAATTACCATCATCAACAAAAAAGGAAAAGTTCTGTACGACAGTTTTGTGGAAAATTTTGGTGCAATGGAAAACCATTTTCACCGCCCCGAAATTCAAAAAGCTCTTTTTTCTGAAAAAGGAGGCAACATTCGCCATTCGAAAACCACCAATCAGAATTTTTACTACTACGCACACAATTACAACAACTATTTTGTTCGGGCGGCAATACTTTATAATGTCGAGGTTCAAAACTTTTTAAAGGCAAACCGCTTATTTATCGTTTTTATCCTTGCCATTTTTTTAATTGTTTGGCTTATTACTATTTCTATTACAAAACAACTCTCCATTTCGCTAACTAAGCTGAAAGACTTCGCAATTAGGGCAGGAAAAAATCAACAAATCGATGAAAACATTGAATTTCCTGACAATGAACTGGGAGAAATAGGAGCACAAATTGTTAAGTTATACTCCAGCCTTCAAAAAGCAAAAGATGAAATTGTTCTGGAGAAAGAACGAATTTTTAACCACATGAATATTCTGAACGAGGGCATTTCATTTTTTAAACCAACCCGGGAAAAAATGCTCGCAAACAGTCATTTTATTCAATACATCAGCATTATATCCGACACATCAACCATTTCGGCTGAACATATTTTCAATATACAAGAGTTTCAGAAAATTAATAACTTTTTAGATGAAAATTTATCAATCGAGACCTCTTTACAAAACAACGAGTTACCTCAAATTCAATTTACAATAAATAAAAACGAACGTTATTTTAAAGTACTCTGCATTGTTTTTGCCGACCACAGTTTTGAGGTTTTAATAACCGACATTACGCGCCCCGAAAAACGCCGACTCTTAAAACAACAACTAACATCGAATATTGCACACGAGCTAAAAACACCGCTGGCATCGATAAAAGGATATATAGAAACGTTAATGCGAACACCCGACATCGACAGCAAAAAGCAACAATATTTTATTGAGCGGGCTTACGCCCAAGCCGAACGGTTAAACCTGTTATTAAACGATATTTCGTTGCTAAACAACATTGAAGATGCCGGAGAACTGTTCGAATTTAAGCCCGTTAATATAAAAACAATAGTTACCAAAGTAGTTGAAAACTTTACTTCTCGACTGGAAGAAAAAAAAATTAAGTACAATATAAATATTGCCGACACGGTTGTTGTTAACGGGAATGATTCGCTGCTATCCTCTGTCTTTCAAAATTTAATAGAGAATTCAGTAAAATACGCAGGCGAAAATATTACTATTGAAATTAACAACTACATGGAGGATAAGAAGTTCCACTACTTTAGTTACTCCGACACAGGTGTTGGAATACCGGAAAAGCACCTGCACCGTATTTTCGAACGTTTTTACCGAATTGATTCGGGACGTACTCGCGAAAATGGAGGTACCGGCCTCGGCCTCTCGATAGTAAAAAATGCAATACTGCTGCATAAAGGAAAAATATCGGCACGGAATAAAACCGGCGGCGGAATTGAATTTTTGTTTAACCTATCAAAAAAGTAAAAAAAGCTGTCCACGTTAAAATAAAGCTTCCGGTATTTATCGGGAGCTCTTTTTTTGGCAAAAACTTAACTCGGGTCTGCTGAAAAGCTATGTGGGTTGAATATAAAATATGCAAAAAAAATTTGTACTTGTAAAAATAACACCTTCTAAGAAGGTGGCTTTGAAAAACCCCCAAAGGGGGTATGAAGAACATTATCTTTTCCAAAATTATATACATAATAGCACTTTAAAAATGAAAAGATTACCAAAACAGAATTCAGGCATAGCCCAAAGTACATTACCACCTGCAAAGCAGGTGGTTTTTAAAGTTGAAATAAAAATATCAGACATTGTACCTAACCCGCTACCACACACTTAACTGTTTTTCAGCAAGCCCAAATAGCTTTTCGGTTTTTAGAATAACTAATATCAGATTTTACCGTTCCTTATAATTAGT
>JALUZN010000111.1 GCA_027011835.1 Draconibacterium sp.
CGTCTCGACTGTATTGCTTTGCGAAATGGCGAAATTGTTTTTAAACGCGAATTGATGACACACGCCGCCTGGTACGACGTGGTTACCGACAGTATAATTGTTTATAATGTTGCCGAAATGCCCGATCTCGCCGACCTATTTATGGAAGCCGACGTTCCGTGGATTACATTCTATAACGAAAAAACAGGCATCGGTTTTTGTGGTATTCAGTTGAATTATTCCAACGCCGGGCTCGAATCGCGACCACGACTGTTAAATCCATATATGTATATTACTGCCGGCCCGTGGATTTACTGGGCACGAGCACTTTCGCTAAGCTTTTTAGCATCGAATATGCAACAGGTAATTCCTGCCATGGAAGGAAACTTTTTTGCCGAAAAATGGGCCTATTTAACCTACGAAACAGAAAAAGGAGACAAGCCGTTTAATCCAATTTTTTACTGGCAAAAGCGGTTGAAAAATCCGTTGCGTATTCGTTTGGTCGAAGAGGTTGACCAGCGTGTTTCGAAAACCGTTAACGAAATTTTTATCGACGAAGGAAAAAGTGGTTGGGAAAACCGCGAATCGAGTAATCATTAAAATGAATCGTTTTTTTTGAAGTATTTGTTTTAGAATATCCAAAAATGATTACTTTTGCAGCGCTTATAAAAATCGGGATGTAGCGCAGTCCGGTAGCGTACGTCGTTCGGGACGACGGGGTCGCAGGTTCAAATCCTGTCATCCCGACTTTTTAAAACCGTAAGTTCATTCATAAAAAAATGGCTTACGGTTTTTTTATTGTGAAGTAATACTCTTTAGTTAAATCCAAAGCTAGTTCGCAGCGACGGCCTCGGTCGGTGAGCCGGAAAACAAGCGATAATGACGTTAAAAAAATCCTGCTGTTTGAGGAGGTTACGACGAGTTCAGGATTTTTAGTCGTTATTGCGTAGCTTTTCCGAGTGAAGCGAACGTAGCCTTGGGCTTTTTGTTTACTTTTTGGGCAAAGCCAAAAAGTAAAATTCGCCCGATAGGGAAAAAGTAACATCATGGCATCCCTCTGATCTTTAATCCAAAAAATGTGTATACAGGTTATTATTACTAATATTTAAGTTTAAAACAAGGTTAATAAGGTTTGATGCAACTTATTTGCAATATATTAGGTTACTAAGCTTTAAAAACTAAGAATAAGATTTTTGTTATTTCCTCACTATAGTTTCTACCATCGTTCCCCGCAAGAATTTAATTGATCGTTGAATCTACGAAATTGAAAACCCTTTTCACTTTAAACAACTTCTTCGAAATCTTTTATACTTTTGCAGCGGTTTAGAAAAAAAGAGATGGAAAATCAGGATACACATCAAATTGTTTATTCAAAAAATGTTGTTGAATTTGTTACTGTTGCCAACGAATATTGTGCGTCGGTAGAGAATGCAGCACATTTTACTGCACGCGAAAATCTGGAGAAATTACAGAAGCTTTTACCGTTGCTCTATTTAAAAGCAGCCGTATTACCTCAAATCGAGCGGTTATTGGATGAGGATTTGGAACACTATGTAAGCGAATTGGATTACAATATTCTGCACCAGAAATGGTTGCAATTATTAAACGAAAACGACAGCTTTTACGAAGTTTTCGACCCCACAATTCAGTTCGGACAAGAGACTGTAACGGCCAGCGTTTCGGAAAACTTACTCGATATTTATCAGGAGTTAAAAGACTTTATTACTTCGTACAGCATAGGGAACGAAGAGGTGATGCACGATGCACTGGCCGAGTGTTTATACAATTTCGAACATTCGTGGGGGCAGCAGTTGGTAAATGTATTGCGTGCCGTTCATATGTTGGTTTACAGCGATGTAGATTTTGGTACAGCAAAAGAGGAGAAGGAGATAAAACCCGGAAAAGGAAATCCGCAATGGTTGGATGAATTCTGGGGCACAAACGAAGAAATTTAAAGTATGTTTAAAGAGAGCATAACAAAAGAGGAGTTGGTTGAGTTACCATTAAAATGGTTCGAAGGTGAGATTGTGATTGTTGAAGATGAAAAAACGCTTGAGCAGGCGGTTGAGTACCTGGAACAGCAATCGATTATCGGGTTCGATACCGAGACCAAGCCTGCCTTTAAAAAAGGGGTATTTAATAAAGTTGCTTTGTTGCAACTCTCTACCGAAGAGCGGGCTTTTTTAATACGCACCAATAAAATTGGATTACCCCGTGAGATTTGTGATATTCTTTCGAACCCGGATATTATTAAACCCGGAGTTGCCATTCGCGACGATATTAAAGGATTACAAATCTGGAGACAATTTACCCCGGCAGGATTTGTCGAGTTGCAAGACCGTGCCGAGGAGTTGGGAATTCAAAATTTCAGTTTAAAAAAATTAACGGCAATTGCGTGCGGTTTCCGAATTTCGAAAGGACAACAATTAACCAATTGGGAAGCTGATTTTTTAACTGAAAAACAACAGCGATATGCAGCTACCGATGCGTGGACATCGCTGGAGATTTATAAGAATTTTTTAACCCAAAGCTGATGTTTGAGAATTACACAAAAGTAGTTTTAAAATCGGGGAAAGACCAATCGTTAAAACGATTTCATCCCTGGGTTTTTTCGGGTGCCATAAAAAAAATGTATGGTGCAGTTAACGAAGGCGACCTGGTAACTGTCTATTCAAATAAAGATGAGTTCTTGGGAATTGGCCACTATCAGATTGGCTCAATTGCAATCAGAATTGTTTCGTTTAAAGAGGTAATTCCTGACTACGATTTTTGGAAAAGCAAGATTGAAAGTGCATGGAATTTACGTAAAATATTAGGTTATACCGAAAACAAAGAGACTAACGTTTTTCGTTTGGTTCATGCCGAAGGCGACGGAATGCCGGGATTAATTATTGATTATTACAATGGCACTGCAGTAATGCAAATGCACTCCATTGGTATGTATCTTATTCGCGAAGAGTTGGTAAAAGCACTGCAAGAAGTGATGGGCGAAAAATTAAAAGCAGTGTATAATAAAAGTTCAAAAACAGTTCCGTTTAAATCGGATATTAAGGCGGAGGATGAGTATCTGTTTGGCAACAGCAGTTCGAACGAGGTTTTAGAATACGGGCTAAAATTTAAAGTTGACTGGGAAAAAGGGCAGAAGACGGGCTTTTTTATCGACCAGCGCGAGAATCGTTTGTTGGTTCAGAAATACTCGGAAAATCGCGATGTGCTGAATATGTTTTGTTATACAGGCGGCTTTTCGTTTTATGCGATGAAAGGAGGAGCGAATCTGGTTCACTCGGTTGATGCTTCAGCAAAAGCAATTGATTTAACCAACGAAAATGTGGAGTTAAACTTTCCGGGAGATAGACGTCACGAAGCACTGGTGGCCGATGGGTTCGAGTACCTGAAAGATATTCAGGAAAAATACGATTTAATAATTCTCGACCCGCCTGCATTTGCGAAACACCGAAATACTTTGCCGCAGGCATTAAAAGGATATAAGCGGATAAATACCCGTGCTTTCGAGCAAATTAGAAAAGGTGGAATACTTTTTACATTTTCATGCTCGCAAGTGGTTTCGAA
>JALUZN010000112.1 GCA_027011835.1 Draconibacterium sp.
GCACAAAAGTATTCAATATCAGGATATATATTTGACAATAAATCTGGAGAAAGACTTATTGGCGCTACAATTTTTAATACTGAAACTGGTCAGGGAACAGCTACGAACAAATACGGTTTTTTCAGTTTGTCTGCCGTTTCCGGAAAGTACAACTTACAATTCAGTTACATCGGTTTTCAAACAGAAAACATTCAATTTACCTTGCAGACAGATACTTTTTTGCAAGTTGGTCTGTTAAGCGGGATTAATCTGAAAGAAGTTAAGGTTACTACTTCGGAGTTTAACAGAAAGAACCCTGAACTTTCAGGTTTGAATCAACCAAAAATCAGCATGAAAATGATTGAATCGACACCGGTTATTTTAGGTGAAAAAGATGTATTAAAAACGATACAATATTTGTCAGGGGTTAAACAGGGCACTGAAAATACTGTGGGATTTAATGTGCGTGGGGGAAGCAGCGACCAAAACTTAATTTTACTTGATGGCGTTCCAGTGTACAATGTAAATCACTTACTCGGGTTCTTTTCTATTTTTAATTCTGATGCGATAAAAGATGTAACACTAATTAAAGGAGGTATGCCTGCACGATACGGAGGCCGATTGTCTTCGGTGTTAGACATTTCAATGAAGGAAGGCAATATGAAAAATAGTAGTGGAGTATTCTCAATTAGCCCAGTGGCACTTAGATTTACTTATGAAGCCCCGATTAAAAAGGACACGAGTGCATTTATTATTTCATTCCGCAGAACCTTTTTCGATATTCCGATGCGTGCTATTGAAAAGCTAATGGGCGAAAACGGTAGTTTTGGCTATTATTTTTATGATTTTAATGCTAAGGCTAATTGGATTTTTTCTTCTAAAAGTAGGTTGTACTTAAGTGTTTATACAGGGAAAGACAAGCAATTTTCAAACACAAATGAAGGCAAGAATTCTAACTCGAAATACAGTTATCAATGGGGAAATATTACCTCAGTCATCCGGTGGAACAAGATTTTTTCTTCCAGATTATTTTCTAATTCTTCTTTATATTTCAGCAAATTTAACCATTACGAGTTAGGAAAAACTAAGGATAATTCAATTCAAACAATCTATAAAACCACTTCCGAACTCAATGATATTTCATTTCAAACCGATTTTGATTATTACATAAACAACAGCTATACTTTTCGTTTTGGGGCTAAGCTTTCGCATTTAATGTTTAATCCCAATATAGTGCAGGCAAGAAGTGCCGAAACCGATATTGAATTCAACAACCAAAACAATATACAAACAAACCAAACAGATATATACATTGAGAATGCATTTAATTTAGGAAACTTAAGGTTCAATGTGGGAGGAAGACTTACAGAGTACTTTACAGGCGGAAAGAATTATTTAAATTTTCAACCAAGATTTTCAGCAAATTTTTGGTTATCACCTAAGTTTAGTATTTCCACTTCGTATGTGCATATGTCACAAAATATCCATCTATTAACAAATTCTTCATTAGGCATGCCAACTAATTTATGGGTGGGGTCTACCAATAAAATAGGACCTCAGTTATCCAGACAGGTATCATTTGGTGTTTCAAAAAGTTTTAAGGAAAAAATTTCATTTGAAATAGAAGCATATTACAAGTGGATGGACAATATTATAAGATTTGATGAGGGAACATCGTTTATAAACCCAAAAGCATCTGACTGGGAAGATAATGTTGTAGTAGGGCAAGGAAAATCATATGGGATAGAAGCTACTATTCGCAAAGAGAAGGGAAATATTACTGGATTACTATCCTATACATTGTCATGGTCAAATAGAAAATTTGACGAATTAAACCATGGGAAATGGTTCCCTTTCAAATACGACCGTCGCCACGATATATCACTTTTAGCAGAATATAAGCTAAAAAATACTTATACAAGTAAACGTTCTTTTTCTGTAGGATTCACGTTGCAGTCAGGCAACAATCTGAGTGTCCCCGATACTGAAACCGAAGGGCTTTTACTTCCTGGCAGAGATTTTATTGATAATCCAGATACATGGGAAACAGTTAGGCATACTTACGATAACCCGAATAATTTTAAAATGCCCACATTTCATCATTTAGATTTGGGTTACAACATTGTAACCGAGAAAACCGAAAGTAAAACAATTACATGGTCATTTTCAATTTACAACGTTTATAACCGGATGAATCCGTGGTACTACTACAAAAGCGATGATAAAGTAAAACAGGTATCGCTTTTCCCTATTATTCCATCGGTAGGTTTTAAATATACATTTTAACAGAGAAAGATTAAATAACAACAATTAACAGAAAATATAAAAAATAGCAGCTATGAAGAAATTAACATTATTGATTTTGATTTTATTTACAGGCTTATTTGTAAATGCACAGAAGAAGTTTGAGTTTGGAGTATCAGCAAAACTGGGATATTATTTCCCTAAAAATGACGCAAATAGTCCGTGGTACCCTGAAAATACAATTTCTCCCGGAGGTGGTATTTCATTAGGTTATTCTCTTTTTGATAAAACGAAATTAGTATTAGGAATCGAAGGAAACTATCTGCATCCAAAAATGATTGACTATTGGAACAATCAGTTGGATGTAAAATGGCATTCCTTAAATATCCCTTTTTATATAGCACAAGGAATTGGTTCACATTTTCTTATTAACGGTGGAGTAACCCTTGTAAGACAACTTTCTGGTTATTGGAACGACTCAAGAACATATTATCGTAACCAGAAACTGCCTGAATATAATTGGCAAGCGGGGGTTGGATGGGACTTTAATAAAGTAAAAATTTCCATAAATTATACACGTGGTTTTAAGACAGTAGAAAAGAAAATCAAAACCAGTCCCAATTCATCTTTCGATGTTGATGTGCGTCATCAAGAGATTTTTTTTCGGATTGAGTATCCATTATGGAAATTTTAAAATTGCAAAACATTTTTATAATGAAACTAACACTAACACTTCTGTTCCTTTTGTTAGCTCTTAACTGTTTTTCGCAAGAAAACTACAACCAAATTAAAAAGCATTTTTTTATTGAAGATTTTGTAATGGTTGCAAATACAAGTAGTTGTTCTTCTTCAATTTTAAACAACGAGCTCTCGGTCTCTTACGGTATAACAAATTGGTTGTCGGCGGGTGTATTTTACGATTTAAACAAAAAAACATTCGATAAACCGGAAAACGATTTTCAAAAAGATAAACATCTGATTGGATTAAAAACTTCGTTTTCGGTTATGCCTGTTTTAGGTAAAAAGATAAACACTAAACTATCAAGATGGAATTTATCGGTCGATGCATTTTTTAGTTACAACCGTGAACATTATACAAGTTGCAACTCCGACAAAAAAGACCACCAACTTTGGGTAAACTACTACCGGTTTAGTGGTAAATTCTATTTAACGCCCAAAATATATCTTGCCGCAAGTGCCGGAGTAATAAATACAAACCGATTTTTTCTTGGAGTTGGAATAAAGTTGTAAAAAGTGAAAATTAGAAACAATTATTTTGAATAAAACAAGTTAAATCTAAAAGAGAATAGAGACTGAACC
>JALUZN010000113.1 GCA_027011835.1 Draconibacterium sp.
CAATTATTGTTGACCTGAATAGATACAAATTTTCTTTTTAAGTAATTTATTGTTTTTTAATTTGGAATTAATGAAAGAGGCATCACAAAATCTTTCCAAAAGAAAAATATTAAGATTTTTAACAATTGTTTTCAGATTATATTCTTATACAGCATTCATAGCTTCCACCGGGTCGAGGCGGGCAGCCGAGCGGGCCGGCATAAATCCGGCAACAAAACCAATTACACTCGAAATGGTTAGCCCGGTAATAATATTTCCTGCGGTTAAGGCAATCTCGAAATCGGCAGCATAGGTAACTATAATTGTTCCTATAAAAATTAGAAATAAACCAACAATTCCGCCAATTAACGATAGAATAATTGCCTCGAAAATAAACTGTAGCAGAATAAAATATTTTTTGGCACCAATTGCTTTTTGAATACCGATAATTTTGGTGCGCTCTTTTACCGAAACAAACATAATGTTTGCAATTCCGAACCCTCCCACCAAAATAGAGAACCCGCCAATTATCCAGCCGGCCATATTAAAAACCACAAAAAACTGGTCGAACTGGTCGGCCACAATACTAACTTCGTTAAGTGCAAAGTTATTCTCTTCCATCGGTTTTAGTCGCCTAATCGACCGCATTATTCCTGCCAGTTCGGCCATAAATTTATCGGGGTCAACATCGGGTTTTGCCTTAACGCAAATCATTTGTCCGCGGTCGCGATTTTTTACATCGAGCATATAATACGATTTCACCGCCGATATATGGACATTTTTGTCCATTGAGTTTCCAAAAGCATCTTGCCCTTTTTTTGTGTAAACACCAATTACTCTGAACCTTTGCCCCTGAATTTTTACCGTTTGCCCAACGGGGTTTATACTCGAAAAAAGCTGGCTTGCAATGTCGGCACCAAGAATAACGAGTGGTGCTCCCGAGCGCATTTCGCTCTCGGTAAAATACCTGCCACGTTCCACTTTCAGGTTCCAAACATTTTCCATTTCATACGAAGTGGCCATTATGGTAACATTCTCAATTTTATCGCTCCCCGACTGTACTGTTCTGCTAAACCCAAAAATAAAAGCGGCACTTTCCACCGAGTTTCCACGGCGTAAAACCTCTTCGGTCTCCTCCATATTTGGCACCGGCCGGTTCATGTATCGCCACCACGGATATTCGGTCTCGCCTTCGGGAGGTGTCCACGGCCATTTCATAATGTACACCATGTCGCTGCCCATTTCGTCGAGCGTTTCGCGTATTTTCGATTCCAAAGAATCGATTACCGTAAAAACCGAAATAATGGCAAAAATGCCAATAGTAATTCCAAGCAACGATAGGAATGTACGCAGCCGGTTTGCCTTCAGCGAGTTGATAGCAAACGCAAAACTTTCGTAAATAAGCCGGACTAAAAGCATATTTTCAACTTCGGTTCAACAATAAAACTACCCTATTAGTGTTAATATTTAAGAATGATTACAGTCGCTTTTTTGAATGAGAATTTAAACTCGAATTTTTCTGCATCTTTCATTTTTTTTGATAAAATCTACATCGATTTTTTTTATCTTTGCGACTTATAACGAAAAATCAAATAAATGACTGATAATAAAAAAATTAAGACTGCCTTAGTTTCAGTCTTTAACAAAGAAAACCTCGATAAGATTATTTATAAACTAAAAGAGCTGGATGTAAAAATATTAAGTACCGGCGGCACAAAAAGTTTTATCGAAAAATTGGGAGTTGAAGTTACTTCGGTTGAAAGTTTAACCGGTTATCCATCGATTTTGGGGGGGCGCGTAAAAACATTGCACCCGAAAGTGTTTGGTGGAATTCTTTCGCGCCGCGATAATCAGGGCGATGTTAGCCAGTTAACCGAGTACGAAATTCCCGAAATCGATTTGGTAATTGTCGACCTTTACCCGTTTGAAGATACCGTTGCTTCGGGTGCCGGCGAACAGGATATTATTGAGAAAATTGATATTGGCGGAATTTCGTTAATACGTGCAGCAGCCAAAAATTTTAAAGATGTGGTTATTGTTCCCTCAAAAAAAGAGTACCAGCCGCTGCTCGATTTATTAAATGAGAAGGGTGGCGAAACGTCGATGAGCGAAAGAAAATGGTTTGCCGGACAGGCATTTGCCGTTTCGTCGCATTACGATGCTGCTATTTTCGGCTATTTCAATCAAGGCGAAGATTCGTCGATGGAAAGAATTAGTTTAAACGGCGGTCATGTTTTACGTTACGGCGAAAATCCGCACCAAAAGGCCACTTTCTTTAAATTCGCAAATACACCGGGCGAAATTACTTTAGCCAATGCTGAAGTTTTGCAGGGCAAAGCACTTTCGTACAACAATATGCTCGATGCCGATGCAGCGTGGAAATCGGCCAGCGACGCTTACCATTCGGTAACCCACATCGAAAACAAAGTTGCCGTTTCGGTTATAAAACATCTTAATCCGTGCGGATTGGCAGTTAGCGGAAACATTATGCAGTCGTTGGAAATGGCCTGGGCAGGCGACCCGATTAGTGCTTTCGGCAGCATTCTGTTTTTTACCGATACCGTTACAAAAGAGGTGGCCGAGTGGTTCGGGAAAAAGTTTGTAGAAATAATTATTGCTCCCGCATTTACCGACGAGGCACTTGAAGTTTTCAGTAAAAAGAAAAATTTACGCGTTTTGGTTATTCCTGTGAAAAAAGAGATTACCGGCGAAAAACTTTTCCGTTCAATAAGCGGTGGAATGTTGGTGCAAGACGAAGACGAAGGAATGGATACAAAACTGGAAACCGTTACTTCGAAAGCTTTCGATTCGACAAAAGCAAACCTTGCCAAGTTTGGGATTACTGCCTGTAAGCACCTGAAAAGTAATGCCATTGCCGTGGTCTCGGAAGGTGAGAACGGTGCATTCTGGTTAACCGGAGCAGGAATGGGGCAACCCAACCGGTTAGACAGTTTAAAGAACTTAACCATGCCGCGTTTCGATATGAAAGAGGGTGTCGATATTGAAAACTCGGTACTTATTTCCGATGCGTTTTTCCCATTCCGCGACAGTATTGAAGCTGCCAACGAATATGGAGTAAAATACATTGTTGAACCCGGTGGAAGTATTCGCGACCAGGAGGTAATTGATGCTTGTAACGAGTTTGGCATTGCAATGGCATTTACCGGAAGACGCCATTTTAAACATTAGAATTTATTATTTGACGCTTTATACAACGAAAATTTATGGGATTATTTTCATTTTTAACGCAAGAGATTGCAATTGATTTGGGAACGGCAAACACAATTATTATTCATAACGATAAAATTGTGGTTGACGAACCGTCGATTGTAGCCATCGATTTGAAAACAGAAAAAATGGTAGCAATTGGCGAAAAAGCCCGTCAGATGCAGGGGAAGACGCATGCGAATTTAAAGACAATTCGGCCGTTGCGCGATGGTGTAATTGCCGATTTTAACGCTGCGGAACAGATGATACGCGGGATGATAAAAATGATACATCAGAAATCGAAGATGTTTTCGCCGGCATTAAAAATGGTAATTTGTATTCCGTCGGGAAGTACCGAAGTTGAAATTCGTGCGGTACGCGACTCGTCGGAACACGCCGGAGGACGCGAAGTTTATATGATTTATGAACCGCTGGCTGCCGCCATTGGAATTGGTCTCGATGTGGAAGCTCCCGAAGGAAATATGGTGGTTGATATTGGTGGAGGAACAACCGAGATTGCTGTAATTTCGTTGGGTGGAATTGTTACCAACAAATCAATCCGGATTGCAGGCGACGATTTAACCGACGATATTATGGAATATATGCGCCATCAGCACAACATTAAAATTGGTGAGCGCACAGCCGAAGAGATTAAAATTCATGTGGGTTCGGCACTTTCGCAGCTAAAAGAGCCGCCACCTGACTATGTTGTGCAAGGGCCAAATCAAATGACTGCACTACCTATCGAAGTTCCGGTTTCGTATCAGGAGGTAGCACACTGCCTCGAGAAATCGATATCGAAAATTGAGACTGCCGTTTTAAGTGCACTGGAACAAACACCGCCCGAATTGTATGCCGATATTGTTGTAAAAGGAATCTGGCTTGCCGGAGGTGGAGCACTTCTGAAAGGGTTAGACAAACGATTAACTGATAAAATAGGAATTCCGTTTCATATTGCCGAAGACCCGTTGCGGGCAGTGGTGCGTGGTACAGGAATTGCTCTGAAGAACGTAGAAAATTTCTCATTCCTGATTCGATAACGGTTAGGATTTTTTAAAAGCAATGAGAGGTCTGCTCAGGTATTTAATCAATAATCATGTTTTTCTGCTTTTTCTTTTTTTAGAAGTAGTTTCGTTAATCTTTGTTTTTAACTTTAATAAATATCAGAGCGTTCAGTACCTTAACTCGTCGAACCGTGTTGCAGCTTCGGTTTATAACTATTTCGACTCGGTTGTAAAATATTTCGAGTTGGCCAAAGACAACGAAATTCTGGCTAAAGAAAATGCACGGTTAAAATCGCAGCATTCATTTTTGCAAAACAGGTCCGACTCGCTTGGCTCGGGTTTCGTTCAGCACGACACAAATTACAGGTATATTCCTGCGCGGATTATTAATAATTCGGTAAATAAAACGCTTAATTACATTACACTTAATAAAGGGAGTTCCGATGGAGTAAAACCCGACATGGGAATTATTTCTCCTACAGGAATTGTGGGTGTTGTTATTAGCGTTTCAAAATCGTATTCGCTGGGCTTTTCGTTGTTAAATAGTCGTTGGGGGCCGTCGGGAAAATTAAAGAAAAGCGGTTTCTTTGGCCCCATAGAATGGAGCGGCGGCGACTACCGCGAAGCTAATCTGATGGAGATTCCTTTTCATGTTCATTTGGCAGTTGGCGACACAATTGTTACCAGTGGCCATTCGGCGGTTTTTCCCGAAGGATTGTTGATTGGAACGGTAAAAGAGTTTAGTCAGCCCGAAGGCGAAAGTTTTTACAAAATTAAAATTCAGCTTGCAACCGATTTCCGGTCCATTCATTTTGTCGATATAATTGATAACATTGACAAAGAGGAGTTGCAAAAGCTTGAAAGTTTAATAGAAAATGGGGCGACAAATAATTAAATACGGATTTATGTTTATTGGCCTGGTACTTACCCAGGTATTAATTCTGAACCACATTCAGTTTAGTGGTTTTGTAAACCCGTATATTTATATTTTGTTTGTTCTTTTGCTTCCGTTAAATACTCCGCGTTACGCTGTTCTTATTTTTGCTTTTTTGATGGGAATTTCTATTGATATTTTTTCGAACAGTTTGGGAATTCACGCGTTTGCAACGGTTTTTATCGGCTATATACGGCCACTTGTAATTAGGGTTATATCGAGCCGCGAAGAAGATATGAGCGACTATCCGGGATTGATGCAAAACGGAATCGGGTGGTTTTTAAGTTATGTGTCGATAATGGTTCTCGTTCACCACACTGTTTTGTTCTATCTTGAAGTATTTACATTTGCACACTTTTTTAGCACTTTGATGCGTGTATTTTTTAGTTCTGTTTTTTCGATATTTGCAATTGTTTTAAGTCAGTTAATAGTTTTCAGAGATTAAATTTATCAGCGTGGATATCTATTCAAAACGGAGATTTGTTGTATACGGAGTTTTTGCCTTCGTTGTACTGCTATTTTTAATTATTCTGTTTCGTCTGCAAATTCTTAACTCTACCTACAAACAATTTGCAACCAATAACGTATTGCGCGAAGTAACACAGTATCCGGCTCGCGGACTTATATACGACCGCAACGGAAAGCTATTGGTTTACAATAAAACTGCTTACGATTTACTAATTACACCCCGCGAAGTTACTGCTTTCGACACAACCCTTTTTTGCAATTTGCTGAATATTTCGAAAGAGAATCTGAAAGCAGGAATAAAAAAAGCAACAAAATATTCGCCCTACAAACCATCAATTTTAATTAAACAAATATCGCCCGAAAGGTTTGCTGTACTAAAAGAGCAACTCTACAAGTTTAACGGATTTCATACGCAGTCGCGAACATTGCGCGAATACTCAACCACTGCTGCGGCACATGCGCTTGGGTACGTTGGCGAAGTTTCGGGGACCGATATTAAACGAGACAGTTATTATAAACCGGGCGATTATATTGGAGTTAGCGGAATTGAAAAAACATACGAAACTCAGTTACGTGGCACAAAAGGGGTGAAAATGAATCTCGTTGATGTTCATAACAGAGTGCAGGGGAGTTACCGGAATGGCGAGGACGATGTGCCGGCAAAAATAGGGAAGAACATTGTTTCTACCCTCGATTTGAATTTACAGCTTTACGCCGAAAACCTTTTCCGGAATAAAAGGGGGAGTGTGGTAGCCATTGAGCCTGCAACGGGCGAGGTACTTGTCTTTGTAAGTGCTCCCACCTACGACCCCGGGTTGCTGGTGGGCAGGGTGCGCGGGCACAACTATTCGGAACTGTTGGCCGACACATTAATGCCGCTGTTTAATCGTGCATTGCAAGCAAAATATCCTCCGGGTTCGTCGTTTAAACCGGTTAATGCTTTAATTGGGTTGCAGGTAAATGCTATTAACAGAGAAACTCGTTTTGCCTGTTACGGAAAAGCTTCGAGCCCCATTCGGTGCACCCACAATCATGGCTCGCCAAACGATGTTGTCGATGCCATTCGCGAATCGTGTAACCCGTTTTTATGGAATACATTCAAATCGATTTTGGGGAAGTACAAAACATCAGCCGAGGGATTTAATGTTTGGCGTAAATATGTGGCAAGTTTTGGAATAGGGCAGCATTTAAGCAGCGATTTTTCCAATGGGTTAAAGGGCGATTTACCTACCGAAAAGCAGTACAATAAAATATATGGAAGGGGGCACTGGAATGCACTTACCGTTCGGTCGCTGGCAATTGGCCAGGGCGAACTCGGTGTAACTCCGCTGCAAATGGCCAACTACGGCGCAGTTATTGCCAACCGGGGGTTTTATTACACGCCACATATTGTAAAAGAGATTGAAAACGATACCATTTCCAGCGAATTTAAAACAAAAAGAGAAGTGCCGATTGATAAAAAACATTTCGAAACGGTAATAATTGGAATGTCGCAGTCGGTACAACGAAATTTGGCGGCAACAGTTAAAATTCCGGAGATAGAAATGTGCGGTAAAACCGGTACGGTACAAAACAATCAGGGAGCCGACCATTCGGTGTTTGTGGCATTTGCACCACGCGAAAATCCGAAGATTGCACTTTTTGTTTATGTCGAAAATGGCGTTTGGGGATCGCGGTATGCAGCTCCAATGGCAAGTTTAATTGTAGAGAAATACCTTACCGATTCCATCTCGGCACGCAGAAAATGGATAGAGAAAAAAATGTTGGATGCTAATTTGTTAGATCCGAATCAAAAAAAATAATATGCCAAAACGTAATAACTTGTGGGCAAATATCGACTGGGTAACCGTATTACTCTTTCTTGCTTTGGTGTTTATGGGGTGGCTTAATATTTATGCTGCTGTTTATAACGAGCATTATCAAAGTATTTTCGACACCACACAACGTTACGGAAAACAGTTAATATGGATTGGCGCTGCGCTTACAATCGGGCTGATAATTTTACTTATCGATACCAATTTTTACGTCTTCTTTTCGTACATAATTTATGGGTTTCTTCTATTTTTATTGATTCTGGTTCTGTTTATCGGGAAAGATATAAACGGTGCCCGTTCGTGGTTTGCAATTGGTAGCTTTGGTTTTCAGCCCTCCGAGTTTATGAAGTTTGCAACGGCACTGGTGCTG
This sequence comes from Draconibacterium sp., assembly GCA_027011835.1. Lineage (GTDB taxonomy): Bacteria > Bacteroidota > Bacteroidia > Bacteroidales > Prolixibacteraceae > Draconibacterium. The sequence goes on from JALUZN010000113.1 coordinate 7,777, forward strand.
GCGCGTTATATGAGTTCGTACGGGTTTAAAATTCATAATCCAAAATCGTTGGCAACAATTGCTGCAATTATTTTTACTCCGGTACTGTTTATTTTCTTGCAAAACGATACCGGTTCGGCGTTGGTCTATTTTTCGTTTGTTTTGGTCTTGTATCGCGAAGGTTTGTCGGGAGTTGTTCTCTTTTTTGGAACATTGGTGGCCCTCCTTTTTGTGTTGGCATTACTTGTCCCGAGTTTGATTCTTTACAGTGTTCTATTGGCAATTGCACTTCTGGCATTTTTTGTTGTTAATACAAAACTCATTCAGTTTACCCGCGTTTTAGGAGCTTATTTAATCAGTATTTCGGTTCTGTTTTTATTGAATTTTCTGATGAAAAAGGAGTATCCTCTTGCCGAAATTGTAATGGCCGGAGTGTTGTTGGGGTCGGTAATTGTATTGCTGGTAAGTTGGCGAAACCGGATAAAAAATTACAGTTTAATAGCGTTGGTTTTGTTGGGGTCTATTCTGTTTACTCTTTCGGTTGATTATGCATTTAATAACTTTCTCGAATCGCATCAGCAAGCACGTATAAACGAACTGCTCGGTATTGAATCGGACCCGCTGGGTGCCGGATACAATGTGAATCAGAGTAAAATTGCAATTGGTTCGGGAGGCGCATTTGGGAAAGGGTATTTAAAAGGAACACAAACAAAATTTAATTTTGTGCCCGAACAAAGTACCGACTTTATATTTTGTACAGTGGGCGAGGAGTGGGGCTTTTTAGGAACTTCGGTAGTAATTGGCTTGTTTCTTTTTTTATTAATGCGATTAATTTGGCTCGCCGAGCGGCAACGGTCGAGCTTTTCGCGAATTTACGGTTACTCGGTGGCGGTAATTCTGTTTTTCCATTTTACGGTAAATATTGGAATGACCATTGGATTGATGCCAGTAATTGGAATTCCTCTGCCTTTTTTTAGCTATGGCGGCTCTTCGCTCTGGTCGTTTACAACGCTTCTTTTTATCTTTATCAGGTTAGATGCCAGCCGGTTCGACCAGTTGTAGCTTTTAAACTACAATAAAAATTCGTCCCGAATATCATCCATAAATTAGCCTTCTCTTTGTCCATTACTCCTTGTTTTTAGAAATTTATATATCACAACAACAATTGTAAAAGTCACCAAATTTTATTGTCTTATCCATCGGCTTTGTTTTAGAATAATGCAAAATATAGCCGATGCTAACGCACTGAAATTCATATATGAATAAGATTATCAGATAGATTATTTTTTGCATAATTAACATAGAATTGTTACATTTATGAAGTTTACAAACAAACAGAACTATTAAATCGGTTATTATGAAACCCATAACTCTACCAAAATACCCCAAACCCATTTAATAACCAAACAACTATACGGTTTAATATCCCTAAAACCGTACAAAGTGCACAATTATATATTTGTAATATGACAGGGACACTGCTTAAAACTATTACAATTAACCAAAGAGGAACAGGACAAGAAATTATCTCGGCAAACGAATTTAATGCAGGCATGTATTTGTATAGCCTGGTAACTGATGGTAAGATTGTTGATACTAAACAGATGTTGTTAACAGAATAATAACATTTTAACAATTATATTATGAAGCACATATTAACAATAATAATACTTTTAGGTTTCATACAGGCTTTTGGCCAAACCGAATGGGCGCCAATTGGAGCAAAGTGGCATGTTTCTCAGCGAGAGGGGATGATGCCACCAAATGAAGGATATGTTCTTTGGGAGGTTACAAAAGATACAACAATACAAAACAAATTAGTAAGAGAAATTAAAAAAACCTATTTTCACTCTAATGGTCAAGACACTTCGTATCTAAAGAGTGAATACACATACGAGGAAAATGGCATTGTTTACATTTTGAAGGATAATCAATTCCACATGCTTTATAACTTTAATTCTGTGGTTGGCGACAAATGGACAATCTATGGTAAGGATAGTATTTGTGAATTATTTTGTTGTGATAACAATCCCAATCCAAACAACGGAACTGTTATAGTAGATTCAATTAAAACAGTTGTAATAAACGATATTACATTAAAGGCTATTTACACCTCGCCCGACAGTTTATCGCCATGGCATTACGATGGTGTTATTATAGAAAAAATTGGATGTTTATGGAATATGTTGCCACAAGCTATAAACTGTGCTGTTGATGTTCTTCCGGAAAATGGGGTTTTAAGATGCTACAAAGATTCGGATATAGAATTCAGATCTAAATATCCAGACTATTCTAATTACGATTGTAATCGGTTAATAAATTACACAAGTTCCGTTGTTATTGATGATGAGAATACTGTTATATTTCCAAATCCTGCAAATGAGTACATTAATATCTCAACAGCTAATACAACCAATGGCAATATTGGCAAATATTATGAGATTATTGATATTCAGGGAAGTATATTAATGAGAAAACCAATCTCAAATAAAATTTATGTTGGGAATTTAAACAGAGGAGTCTATTTCTTAAAATTAAATATAAATAAGAAACCTTACTTCTATAAATTTATAAAAAAATAATTATGAAAAAAACTATATTTTTTACTGTACTGTTTTCCATAATAAACATTCACAGTAATTCGCAAGAGTGTATTATTCCGGATGCTACAGTTGTAAACCTAAAAAGTGCCGGTTATACTTATACCCCAGGAGGAGCTACCAAGTACCTTCGGGTTTTTATTCACTTTGTACAGAAAGATGATGGAACAGGAAATTTTAACGAAGTTGATGATGGGTTATCTCCTGCAAATGCCTATAACGGTTACGAATTTGCAGATTATATTATTAACTATGCCAATTCTTTATTAGCAGGGAATCAGGCAATGCGCTTACAACCATTTGGTAATGTTCCTGTCTATGATCCTGGATATAGATATAAATTATCAGGAGTGTTTTTTTGGAAAAACTCAAGTTTATATAACTACTATTATGCACTTAGTGCGTTAATGAATAATTATGGACAATGTACAAATAGTGTTATTAATATATTCATGACAAGCGAACAAGGTTTAACAGGTGGATATGTTAGACATATTGGAGACAATGCAATAATCTTGTTTAAAGCATATAAAAATTATATCGAAAGTGTCAACAATAATAACAATTGGTACAATAGTGGAACAGCAAAACTAATAAATCACGAAGCTGGGCACTGTTTGAACTTATACCATACGATGTTGACAAATAGTGGTAAATGTAGTAACTCTCATGACGATTTTTGTGACGATACTCCAACTATTCAACAAATGCTAGATCTTTCAGAGCCAGACCCATGTTGCTGGAATGATACCTATTGTTCAAATAATTTAATGGATTATAATGCAGATCAGAGCTCTATTACTCCAGACCAGTTAAATATTATACACGATGAACTAGATAACGACAAGATTAATTTTCTCGAATGTAATTATGAGAATTCAAATATTGATATTTGTGACTTCGGGACTGAATCAGAAGCTTATATCGCCGAAAGCATTACTGTACTCAATTCATGCTCATCCCAATCATCGGTAATTTTAAATGGACAAACAATTTATTTAACAGCAAATGAAGTTATTTTCAACCCTGGGTTTGAAGTTCAGACGGGCGGAAAGCTAAATGTTTTAATTAATCCTGTATGTAACTAATACTTGACTTGACACTATATTACTACAAAGATTTTTAATTGAGTGGTGGCTAAAAACAACAAGCATAAAAACTGAAAACTATTTGGGTTGAGTATATTACAATTATCCAAAGAGGAACAGGACAGGAAATTATCTCGGCAAACGAATTTAATGCAGGCATGTATTTGTATAGCCTGGTAACTGATGGTAAGATTATTGATACTAAGCAGATGTTGTTGACTAACTAAATTTAGACAACATTTCGCAATGCGATATCATAAAAGGGGGCTTCTATAAATTAAACTTTTGATACACAGATAAATAAAATTACTTTTAAGGTATAAAAATAAGCCTAAAAATGAATAAATACAAACCTGTTGGGAAAAGAGGACTTTTTGATGAACATGAAAGCTATGAAAAACTATCAGCA
>JALUZN010000114.1 GCA_027011835.1 Draconibacterium sp.
TCAGAAATTTCCTTATTTTGAGTTTTTTAATTTTTACCGACTCTTTCAGTTTATCGTTTAAAAAATCGTCGAACGCTTTTATCTCTTTTCGCGACTCTTCGAGTGTCATTATTCCCAACTCGTTTAATTTATTGGAATAGATATCGCGCGGGTTTTTATGCTTTGCAATGGCTGCATAGAGCATTGGTTGTGTAAAACGTGGTTCGTCGCCCTCGTTATGACCATATTTCCGATAACAAAGAATATCAATAAAAACATCGGAATGAAATTTCTGTCTATACTCCATTGCCAGTTTTATGGTAAAAATAAGTGCCTCCACATCGTCGCCATTCACATGAAAAACGGGCGACCGTGTAACTTTGGCTACATCGGTGCTGTACGTACTCGAGCGTGCATCTAAATAATGCGTTGTAAAACCAACCTGATTATTAATTACCAGGTGAATTGTTCCTCCGGTTTTATACCCTTTCAACTGCGACATTTGCGTGGTTTCGTAAACCACACCCTGTGTTGCAATTGCGGCATCGCCATGAATAACAATTGCTGCGGCTTTACTATAATCTTTGCCATACACCGAGTTAATTTGCGAACGTACCATCCCCTCAACAATCGGTGCCACTGCTTCGAGATGCGAAGGGTTTGGCATAAGTTTTAGCTTTACTTTTTTCCCAAAGTCGGTTGTTACCACGTTTTCGTAACCGAGATGATATTTTACATCACCCTGCGAAATTTCATCTTCGTACTCTTTTCCGGTATACTCCTTAAAAATATCTTTATAAGGTTTTTCCATAATATTGGCCAGCACATTTAACCGTCCACGGTGTGCCATTCCAATTACAAATTCTTCGATACCCAACTCCGCTCCCCGTTCAATAACAGCATCTAACGAAGGAATTAACGTCTCTGCACCTTCGAGTGAAAAACGTTTTTGACCAACAAATTTTTTATGAATAAAATTTTCGAATCCAACAGCCAGTTTCAAATGATAGAAAAAGTGTTTTCTTTTTTCATCTGAATACGATTCTCTGTTTTTTGTACTTTCCATGCGCTCTTTTAGCCACGAAACCACTTCGGGCTTGCGCATATAAACATATTCAACACCAATTGAGCTGCAATAAGTAGCATCGAGATGAGCAACAATATCTTTCAATTTTGCCGGGCCAATTCCAATTTCGTTACCGGCCTGAAAAACAGTGTCCAGGTCGCGCTGTTCGAGGCCAAAATTTTCGATGGCAAGTGTAGGCAGATATTTACGACGGGCACGCACCGGATTTGTTTTTGTAAACAGATGACCGCGTTGCCGGTACCCGTGAATTAAATTGAGAATAGCAAATTCCTTATCGATATTCTCGGAGCTTATTGCTGTTGGTTTTTCAGGAAAGTTTTGTCGTGCCAATTCGAAACCCGCAAAAAACTGCTGCCAGCTAATGTCAACTGCTTCGGGGTTTTCCAAATATGTTCGATACAAATCTTCAATCGCTTCCAATTCCTGATTTCCCACCGGAGAGAATTTATCCATTATCTTGTATTTTGTTTTCTTTCTATTTAACAAATCGGAAAAGCTTTTGTTTTTCGTTTGGTCGGTTTAAATTACTCAGACTTTAAAAATTTTTGAGTAAATCTCTCGATGCAAAGCCTCGAGGAGTTCTTTAGTGTGAAAAAAAACACCACAGATATAAATGCCAAAGACAAAACAGTAAGCAACAAAATTGGAAGCTTTTTTTATCTTTATCGAAACGAAAAAAAAGAGAAGATGATTATTGTTTTTATCGCCTACATGGTAATCCTTACCGGAATTGTTATTTACTCGGCACGCCGTTCTAAAACCAACGACGATTTTGTTCTTGGCGGGAAAAAGATATCGGGGTTTTCTCTTGCACTCTCCGAACGGGCTACAGGCGAGTCGGCCTGGTTATTACTGGGGTTAACCGGTTATGCGTACTCCGAGGGGATGGCTGCAATTTGGGTAGCACTGGGGTGTGTTTCGGGAATTCTTTTTTTATGGATTTTTTTAGCAGAGCCATTGCAGCAACTAACCGAAAAAACCGGAGCACTAACCGTACCAACACTTTTTTCAGCAAAATTTAAGGGCACAAACCGGAGTTTTGGAATTTTGTCGTCGGTTATTATAATCTTCTTTTTTGTACTTTATATTGCCGCACAATTTAGTGGTGCCGGAAAAATTTTTAACGACACTTTTCATATCGACCCGTTTTGGGGCATGGTAATTGGCTCGGTTCTGGTAACATTTTATACTATGTTGGGCGGTTTTATTACCGTGGTTGCCACCGATGCTTTTCAGGCAATTTTAATGGTTTTCACTACTGTTGTTCTTCCAATTATTGCATTGGGAATTGCGGCCACCTACAACATAAATATTGCAGAAACTATTGCTCACGCCAGCTACACGGTTCCGCTAAATGTTGGAGTGGCAAAACAGGCCACCGGCGGACTGCTTATTTTAAACGGATTGAGTTGGGCATTTGGTTATACCGGACAACCGCAACTGCTTACAAGAATGATGGCCATGCGGAATAAAAAAGAGACACGCCAAAGTCGCTGGGTTGCCATGCCTGGACTCTGCTTGCATATAGCGGAGCTTTTATGATTGGAATTATTGGATATAAACTTGTTGAAGCCGGGGCACTTGGCGAAGCTGCATCGAGCATTGCCAACGATGCCGAAAAAATTATGCCGGTTATGGTATTAACTCTTCTTAATCCAATTTTAGCAGGAATTCTGTTATCGGGTGCAGTTTCGGCAATGATGTCAACAGCATCGTCGCAATTAATGGTGGTTTCATCGTCTATTACCGAAGACTTTTATTCGAAAGTGGCAAAAAAAAGAATGGAAGAAAAACGCCTACTCCTGCTTAATAAGGTTTTAACTCTTGTTGTGGGGCTGGTTGGATTTTTACTTGCCATAACAATGAAAGACACCGTTTATGGATTGGTTTCGTATGCTTGGAGCGGAATAGGAGCATCGTTTGGGCCGGCAATTGTACTACTAGTTTTTTGGAAGAAGCTGTCGCGTGCAGGAGTTTTTGCCAGCTTAATAACCGGAACTGTTTCGGCAGTAGTTTGGAAAACCTGGCTGGTTGACCCCACAGGAATATCGGAACGGCTGGGAAGCTACCTGTTGGCCTTCGGTTTTGCAATCGTTTTCAGCATCCTCTTTCCCGAAAAAGAGACTGCACATTCTAAAGCAGTTAAATAAAAATGGAATTGAGGTAGGACGTAAACAGCTCAGTAAGATTTTAAGTAGAGAAACAGATCGTCTTTCGGAAAATGAAATACGAATTGCAGCACTCGAAATGCTTGCCGGAATACTAAATTTCCGGTTTGGCGGACCATTCTTCTATCATGGCATTTTGGTTAAAAAGCCTTTTATTGGTAGTAATTTCAGGTGTAATGGACAAATTGGTTGTTTTTTTAAGCACCTATTGTTCAAGTGGACAAAATGGTTGGTCTTTTTATTAACAATTTTTCCCATAAAAAACCATTGATTTTATTTTTGCTAAATCAAGTAAAA
>JALUZN010000115.1 GCA_027011835.1 Draconibacterium sp.
GTTCGGCTTGCCGAAAAATCGTAATAAATAGTGTTGATAAAACAATAAAAAAAATACTTTCGAAAAGTTATATTTAAACAATATTCGTATTATTTTTGAAGCTATGTTGAAACACCTATTAAACAGTTTGCATTTTTTGAACAGATACTTAATTATCTTTCAGAATTTCTGTTTACTAAAGTGTAATTTCCATTGCAATAATCGAAAAATAAGAATTGATTTTTCAATGATTTAAAAACCAATATTTAATTTATTAAAATATTGGTTTTTTTTTGCTTACAATTAAAACAACAATAAGATGAAAAAGGATTTAATTTCAATTACAGATTTCTCGAAAGAGGAGTATCTGAAAATTATGAATCTTGCCGCCGACTTCGAAAAGAATCCGAATCAGGATTTATTAAAAGGCAAAGTTGTAGCTACCCTTTTTTTTGAACCCTCAACGCGTACCCGTTTAAGTTTCGAAACAGCTATTAGCCGTCTGGGTGGACGAATAGTTGGTTTTGCCGACCCCGGGAGTTCGAGTGCCACCAAAGGAGAAACCCTGCACGACACCATAAAAATGGTAAGTAATTATGCCGACCTGATTGTTATGCGTCATCCGTTAGAAGGAGCAGCACGTTACGCAGCCGAAGTTTCGAGTGTGCCGGTAATTAACGCCGGCGACGGAGCAAACCAACATCCTACACAAACGCTGCTCGACCTCTATTCAATTTTAAAAACACAAGGAACTCTCGATAACATCAATATTTTTATGGTGGGCGATTTAAAATATGGTCGAACAGTTCATTCGTTGCTTCAGGCTTTATCGCAATTCGAAAATCCTGTATTTAATTTTATCGCTCCTAAAATTCTTCAAATGCCGGCTATTTACAAAATGGCACTAAAAGAAAAAGGAATTAAATACTATGAACACGAAGAATTTACCGATATTATTAAAGAGGCCGATATTATTTATATGACCCGTGTTCAGAAAGAACGTTTTTCTGACCCGATAGAATATGAAAAGGTAAAGAACATATACATCTTGCGTAATTCGATGCTCGAGAATACAAAATCGAATGTAAAAATTCTTCATCCTCTTCCTCGCGTTAACGAAATTCATACCGATGTTGACGCCAACGAAAAAGCATATTATTTCGACCAGGCACGAAATGGCATATATACGCGTGAAGCAATTATTACTCATACTATGAACCTAAAATAAAATACCATGACTAACAGTATGAAAAAGAAATTAAAATTAAAAGTTAGTGCCATTAACGAAGGCACCGTAATCGATCATATTCCTGCAAAAAACCTCTTTAAGGTGATTTCCATTCTTGGGCTCGACAAAATTGAAAACCAAATTACTTTTGGAACAAACCTGGAGAGTGGTAAACTTGGCAAAAAAGCAATTATTAAAGTTTCGGATAAATTTTTTAAAGACGATGAGATTAACAAAATTGCACTTATCGCTCCGCATGCAAAACTGAATATAATAAAAGATTACGAGGTGGTTGAAAAACGTGTTGTGGAAACACCCGATACCATAAATGGAATTGTAAAATGTTTCAATCCTAAATGTATTACCAACAGCGAAACAATACCAACAAAGTTCGATGTAATTGAAAAAGAGCCCATTTCGTTAAAATGTTACTATTGTGAGAAAATAACCACCGATGAGCAAATTCGAATGGTTTAGAAGCATAAATAAAGATTGATTGATAATTTTGTTTTTGAATTTTTATTGGATAGTTAATGATATATAATACTTTTAGCTTGATTTAGGGAAATCGTTTAACGGGTTCTACGGTTTTCTGAAAAACAAATGGAAAATCATTTTTTTAGAACCCACCTAAATTATTATTATGAGAATACCTACTATTAATGTACTTATTTTGGGAATTATCTTTAGTCTTTTAAACCTAAGCAGTTGTAAAAAAGATGATACGGATGATTTTAAAGGCCCCTCCGGTACTTTTACCGATGCGCGCGACAACACAACCTACAAATGGGTGCGCATCGGGGAACAAATATGGATGGCAGAAAATTTTGCTTATGAACCAGCATCTGGCAATTATTGGTCTTTTCAGAATGATCCGAACAATGTGAGTATTTACGGATATTTATACAGTTGGGAAACCGCAAAAGTAAGTGCACCAGACGGCTGGCATTTGCCGAGCAATGCCGAATGGAATACGTTAATTACCTATTTGGGGGGTGAGGATCTTGCAGGAGGAAAAATGAAAACCACAACAACCGGTTCCGGTACGGCTTATTGGTTGGATCCTAATACGGGGGCCAGTGATGAAAGTAATTTCTCCGCATTACCCGCAGGGGTGCGATATGTTAGTGGAAGCTTTAGTTTTTTACATGGGCATTGCCGCTTTTGGGAATCTGACCAATCGAGTTTCTATTCCCTGGACTATAGTGTCGAACGATTAGACTTTTCCAGTTTTACTGTTTCACGAACCGGAGAAGGATATTCTGTGAGATATATTAAAGATTAATATCCTTACTGCTTTTTTTTAAAGGCAGGCAATTTTTAAAGTACTATTCCGGATTTTTTTCTTTGCGTTTGTGAATGTCTTCGGCAGAATGATAATTGTTTAAAGTTACAGGGCGATTGGAAAAGATTCCCAACTATACTCAATCCATTTAGGTTTTCGGAATATTAGGCAAAGTTATTTTTGTTTTTTAAAATCTGCTGTTCAATAAATACGAATAGCAGATTTTTTATATATTTGCACCTCGAAAAACCAGATGTTGAACGAAGTGAAATCCCTTTGGGGGCGGAATGAGACAGACGGGAACATCTGCCCGGATGTTGAACGAAGTGAAATCCCTTCGGGAGCGGAATGAGACAGACGGGAACATCTGCCCGGATGTTGAACGAAGTGAAATCCCTTCGGGAGCGGAATGAGACAGACGGGAACATCTGCCCGGATGGCGGAATTGGTAGACGCGCTAGTTTCAGGGACTAGTGTCAGTAATGGCGTGCAGGTTCGAGTCCTGTTCCGGGCACAGTGTTAATGCACTGCAAAATCACAATTAAAACTTTATTATACTCAATCGAAATAGCTTTTCGTTTGAGTATATTTGTTTTAGAGGTTTAAAGAACCTGTAATTATTTTATGAAACGCATTGGTTTACTATCTGACACGCACGGATTTATTAACGAACGTCTGTTTTCGTTTTTAAAAAATGTTGATGAAATTTGGCATGCCGGCGATATTGGCAATCTCGAAACTGCCGATAAACTGGCAGCATTTAAACCGTTGCGAGGAGTTTATGGCAATATCGACGGGCACGGGTTACGCGCAGTTTACCCAATGCATCAACGTTTTAAATGCGAAGATGTTGATGTTTGGATAACGCACATTGGTGGTTATCCCGGGCGTTACGAACGGTATGTAAAACCCGATATTTTTACGAATCCGCCCAACCTGTTTATTAGCGGGCACTCGCATATTTTAAAGGTTATTTACGATAAAAAGCTCGATTTTTTACATATGAATCCCGGAGCTGCAGGCAATAC
>JALUZN010000116.1 GCA_027011835.1 Draconibacterium sp.
GAATAATAAAAGGAAAAAACCGGCCGGTTATTGAGCAGCAGGGACGCGCTACAATTTTGGCAGCTTTCGAATTTGTCGATGCGGTAGTTGTTTTCGGAGAAGAGACTCCGGCAGAACTAATTGCCAAAATAATTCCAGATGTATTGGTAAAAGGCAGAGAGTATAAAATTCACGAAATTGCCGGCCACGACACAGTTTTAGCAAACGGAGGCAAAGTTGAAACTCTCGATTTGGTACCCGGAATATCGACCAGCGAACTGATAAAAAAAATTAAAACCCTCGACTAATGGCTCAAACAAAAACAATTTATACATGCCAAAACTGTGGCGCCCAGTCGCCAAAATGGATGGGTAAATGTACTTCGTGTGGTGAGTGGAATACACTTGTTGAGGAGGTTGTTTCGAAAAAAACCACGACCAGCAAACTTTCGGCACAAATATCGGGCAACCAGCCACTTACACTCGAAAACGTACGCGCAATAAAAAATCAGCGTATTTCGGTTGGAATAGATGAGTTTAATCGTGTTCTTGGCGGTGGAATTGTTCCCGGCTCGTTAATTCTTTTGGGTGGCGACCCGGGAATAGGAAAATCGACTCTGGCATTACAAATGGCACTGGGACTACCCGACCGGAAGATTCTGTATACTTCGGGCGAAGAGAGTTTACAGCAAATTAAGCTGCGTGCCGAACGGTTAAATCTGATTAATAACAACTGCTTTTTTTTAAGCGAAACATCGTTGGAGCATTTAATTGCACAAACCGAACAGGTTCATCCCGAGCTTCTGATTATCGACTCTATTCAAACCATTTCAACAGAAAAAATTGAGTCGTCGCCCGGTTCGGTTTCGCAAGTTCGCGAATGCACATCGGCCATCTTAAAATTTGCAAAAAAGAACGATGTGGCGGTAATTTTAATCGGGCACATTACAAAAGAGGGCAGCCTGGCAGGTCCGAAAATTCTGGAACATATGGTCGATACGGTTTTGCAATTCGAGGGCGACACAAATTATATGTTCCGTATTTTACGTTCGAATAAAAACCGTTTTGGCTCGACCAACGAATTGGGAATTTTTGAGATGCGCAGCGATGGATTGCGCGAAGTAACAAACCCTTCGGAGCAACTTATTTCGAAAGTAAACGACGATGTTAGCGGAACAGCAATTGCTGCCACAATTGAAGGTGTACGCCCTATTTTAATTGAAATTCAGGCACTGGTAAGCTCGGCGGCTTACGGCACTCCACAACGCTCGTCAACCGGTTTCGATTTGCGGCGGTTAAATATGTTGCTGGCTGTTCTCGAAAAACGGGCAGGTTTTAAACTCATTCAAAAAGATGTTTTTTTAAACATTGCCGGCGGACTAAAAATTAGCGACCCTGCAACCGATTTGGCAGTTATCTGCTCCATTCTTTCGTCGAATATTGATATTGCAATAAATCATAAAATATGCTTCGCAGGCGAAGTGGGATTAACCGGCGAAATACGCGCTGTCAGCCGTATTGAACAACGTATTGCCGAAGCCGAGAAACTGGGCTTTTCAAAAATTTTTATTCCCGCACTGAATAAAGGGTTCGATACTTCGACACTAAAAATTGAAGTTGTAAAAGCCAGCCGAGTCGATGAGGTGTTTAAAAAAATATTCAGATAACCATTTTAATCCTGTTTTTTTTGAATGGCATCTAAACAATTTTTAATTTGGTCGCTCAAAAAACAGTAGTCTATTTTTATTGAACCTAAATTTTTGCGTGAAACGAGTTACATTACTTTTGTTCGAGTGTATTTTGAATTCCAAATAAAAACAAACAATTTAAATGAATAAGTTATTAGTAGTTGTATCGATTTTAGTTATTATTTTAACCGGTTGCGATAAGCCTGCATTCGAAAAACCCAAGCATCTGATTAAAGAGAAACAGATGATTAATATGTTGGTCGACATTCATATTGCCGAAGCAACCTATAATAAAGTAAGATACGATTCGATAATGAAGAACCGCACCTCGGCCGACTTTTATTACTCGGTTTTAAGGAAATACAATGTTCCCGATTCGGTTTTCGAAAAGTCGTTTGTTTTCTATGCCAGCACCCCGCGAAGTTTTGAGAAAATGTACCGGAAAGTAATGAACAGATTGAGTGAGATTGAACAACGTTATTCGGGCAGAAAAGAAGAACTTCTAAAATTCGACAAAGAGAAAGAGAAAAATATAAAATGAGAAAAATAGCTGCCTCATATGTTTTTTTGAGTAACGGTACACTTCTGAAAAATGGCGTTATTGTTTGCAACAACAAAGGAACAATTACCGATATTATTGAAAATAAAAACGGATTAAAAGAGGAAGCAGGGCTTGAGTTTTACAGTGGAATTCTGGTTCCCGGATTTGTAAATACGCATTGTCATATCGAGCTCTCGCACCTTCATAATAAAATAGAGGAGAAAAAAGGAATTGGCGCATTTGTGGGCGCAATAAAACAGCTGCGGAACAGTACTCCTGAAACGATAGAAGAAGCAGTAACTATTGCCGACAAAAAAATGAATGCTGCCGGTATTGTTGCCGTTGGCGATATTTCAAACTCAACTGTTTCGCTCGCCATAAAACAAAAAAGCAAACTATTTTACCACACTTTTGTCGAGTCGTTCGGGTTTTCTCCAACCGTTGCCAACAGCGCTTTCGACTATGTAAAACTTGTCCATTCCGAATTCAAAAAAAACAGATTGCAGGCGTCAATCGTTCCACATTCGCCTTATTCGGTTTCGCAGCCGCTTTTCGAAAAAATAAAGCAGTTTGCTGCAAAAAGTGGTAGTGTTTTGTCAATTCACAATCAGGAAAGCCCATCGGAAACACAGTTCTTTAAAGATGGAACCGGCTCTATTGCTGATTATATTAAGAGCAATATGGACATTGACTCTTCGCACTGGAAACCCACAGGAGAAAGTTCACTTATTTCTACCTTACCATTCTTACCAACCAAAAATCAACTTATTTTGGTTCATAATACATTTACAATGGAAGAAGATTTAATTGAATTGAAAAAATACAGAGAGCTTAAAAATACCTATTTTGCCCTCTGTCCGAACTCAAATTTATACATCGAAAATCACCTCCCACCGGTTTCGCTTTTTCGTAAACACAATGTAAATATTTGCCTTGGAACCGACAGTCTTGCATCGAATCATCAACTCTCAATTCTGTCGGAAATGATTACACTGCAACAAAATTTCCCGGAAATAGAACTGAACGAACTACTCGCCTGGAGTACAAAAAACGGAGCAAAAGCACTTAACATTGAAAAGGAATATGGTAGTTTCGAAAAAGGGAAAACTCCGGGAATAAATCTGATTTCGGGTATCGATTTTAACACAATGAAACTTACAAACGCAAGTCGGGTAAAAAAACTGGCTTAAACAAAACGTAGAACGCGTCCGTAATCTGATTTACCCTTTATTCAAAGCAGTTTGACTTCAGAATTGAGATATTTATGAATTATTCAGATTATTAATATGGCGTACAGCTGAGCTGTTAAAATACTCGAAACATAGAATAAATACCCTAATATAAATACAGTTCAATAACCACAACGCCCGGTTAAAACTTCCACATTAATTTAGCTCCAAACATTCGGGGTTCACCCGGCACAAACGTGGTAATTCCAAACATACTTCCCGAGTGTCCGGCGCTGGTTACAAATTGCTCGTCGAGCAGGTTTGTTCCGTAAACCGAAAAAATCACATTGGGCTCTGCCAACTCCAGACCACCGTTAATATTTAATAAGCCGTATGCATTTTGTTTTAGGTTTTCGCTGTTGGCATTATCGAAATAAAAATCGGTTTTAAACGAATACGATGGCGTAACAAACAGTTGAATGGTGGGTGTAATATTTACCCGTGCATTTAATCCGAAAGTAAAACTGTGCTCGGGCGATAAACGCAACCGGTTTCCGGCATATTTTTGCTTCTCTCCGGCAACATTTGTCGAGTCGAATGCAGAGTGCAACCAAGCATAATTTCCAAAAACAGTTAACTGTTTTATTACGGCAACCTGTGCATTTACCTCAGCACCCCAAAGTGTTGCTTTACCACCGTTTACTGTCTGGTAAATGTATTTTGGCGAAGTAGAATCGAGCACCCACTCGCCCGTTTGAAAGTTTTTATATTGCTGATAAAAGCCGGTTGCATCAACAAAAATTCGCGACAGGAATGACGTTTTAAAGCCCCCTTCGTAGTTGTTTAAGATCTCTGCATCAACATTCTCCTCATCGCCCGAATTATTAAACTGCAAAACATTGGGGCGGCGGCCACGTGCATAGTTGACAAAAACAGTTGCCTCGTCGCTAATTTTAACCTGCAATCCTGCATGCCCGGTAACCGAAATTGTATTTTTATTTATTTGAGTGGTTTCTGCTAGCGGGAAAATAAGATTGGGAACATTGCCGG
Source organism: Draconibacterium sp. (assembly GCA_027011835.1). Classification (GTDB taxonomy): domain Bacteria; phylum Bacteroidota; class Bacteroidia; order Bacteroidales; family Prolixibacteraceae; genus Draconibacterium. Next base: position 4,427 of record JALUZN010000116.1, read on the forward strand.
TAATCATTCCCAAAGTAGAAATAGAGCCACCGGAAAATACAGCCCGGTTGCTGTATTTATATGTATCGAACATTCCTCGTACTCCACCCGAAAGATAAACCTTGCGCAAAAACTGATAGGTAAAATCGAGAAAAGCCTCTACCGATTGGTTTGTTGCCCGGTTTAACTTTTCCTCTTCGTGGTTTTCCGGAAGCGACATTCCAGCAGCCGGCCCCATTTCCGGAATATCGGGCAGGGTTTCAATTACAACCGGTTGCCCGCTGGAAGCGACTAAATTAACGGGGTCGAGAAAAAGGTTGGCCGTGTGTTGTTCGTTTGTTGCAAACCCTAATTTTTGGTCGGCTTTTTCGTGTAAATAAGTAGCACCCATTGAACCATTCATCCGGCTGTTTCTCGAGAAATTCAAACGAATTTCCTGAAAAAACTGTTCTGCTTTTCCATTTTTTTGAAGATTAATTGCCTGCGCTGCTGTACCGTCACCATCAATTAATGCCGAAGAGTTTCCGCTGCTGTACGAACTGATTGATGAGAGATAAATGTGTTCAGAAAAATAGTATTTGTAGTTAAGTGTGGCATCGTAAAAATCGGTTGCTGAAGTTAGTTTTCCCCCTTCATTTAACGATGCTGTACCACTAAATACACCGGTTTTGCCGTTGGTATTCGGATAAATTTTACTCATAAAAGCAACTCCCGGCGCATCACTCTTTTGGTAGTTAAAAACCAAGTCGATTTGATGGTTCCAGGCAGGTAAAAACCGTACCGAAAAGCGCCCGCCAAAATTCTCTTTCCCGTTTAATGTGCCGCCAAAAGTGTTTGTGACAAAACCATCGCGGGCGTTGTAAATACCTGCCGCACGTACAAAAAGCATATCTTCAATTACGGGAATATTGACTGCTGCCCTCACCTCTTTTTGTGCAAAGTTTCCCCCTCCGGCAGTAATGTAACCTCCGAAATAGTTATCGGGATTTTTGCTGATAAACCGGATGGCACCGGCTTGTGCTCCCCTTCCCCAAAGTGTGTTTTGCGGCCCTTTTAAAACTTCAACACGTTCCAAATCGAAAAGCTCTACTGATGCAGCACCCTCGCGGTTTACCGGAACACTGTTATTAAAAACGGCAACTCGCGGCTGCGAACTCAACCACATATTATTGTTCGTTATTCCCCGGATTGTAAAATCAGTTTGATTGGTGTAACCGCTTACCAACAAGCCCGGAACAAATTCGCCAAGTTGATTCAACCCGGTAATGTTCGACTGCTCCATTGTTTTTGCGGTAACCGCAGTAACTGCCAGCGGAACATCCATAATTTGCTGTTCGCGTTTTTGTGTGCTTACCATTTCCGGCTCAAAATGAAAACGCTCTTCGGCAAGCATTATTTTTTTATAATTCTCGCCGGCACGAAGAATAATATCGGTGGTTTTTATTTTATATCCGGCAAAAACAACTCGTATGCGGGCTTTCCCGGTTTGCAGATTTTTAATAAGAAATTCGCCAAAAACATTGGTGTGAACTGTTTTTTTTGTTCCATCGATGGTAACACGGGCACCGGCAATTGGATTTTTATCGGCATCGTAAATTGTGCCGCTTAAATAAACCGGCTGCAACTTTCTCGCAACCGTTTCAACATTGCGGTATTTACGTTTTACTTTTCCGCGTTTTTTTGCCTGCCCGAAAGCAGTTGAAAAAACAAACAAAACAAACAATATTGACAAAATATGCTTCATCTGTTAAAATTTAGAATCAAGATACAAGAACCAAGACAAGAAAATTAGTGCCTTAACTTAATCGTACTCCTGTGTGTGAAATATTATCATGCACGTTTCGCTTCAATAAACATTAGAATTGACAATTAAACAAACTAAAGAGCACACTCTGTAATACATTGAAATTAAGCGTTTTCTATTTATTCAGAATTATTCTGAAAGTAGTTCCTTTTCCCAATTCCGACGATTTAATAAATATTTTTCCCTGATGATAAATCTCCACAATTCGTTTGGCAAGCGAGAGTCCCAGTCCCCAACCACGTTTTTTTGTAGAGAATCCGGGTTGAAAGATGGTTTTAAACTGCGATTTTGCAACACCCGTTCCGGTGTCGGTTATATCGATAAAAACCTGTTCCTCTTTCTCTTTTAATTGAATTGAAATGGTACCGTTACTTCCCATTGCATCGATGGCATTTTTACACAAGTTTTCGATAACCCACGAAAAAAGAGCAGCATTCATTGGAACCTCGATGGGTTTGTTTTCCGAAAATGAAGTTTCGAAAATAACTTTATTCGACGAGCGCGTTTTTAAATAACTTATTGATGACTGCAATACTTCAACTAAATTCATACGAAGCAGTTCAGGTTTTGAGCCAATTTTCGAAAAACGCTCGGTAATTCGTTCCAATCGTTGTATATCTTTTTCAAACTCCTTAATCAGTTCGGGGTCGATATTCTTAAGTTTTAGTATTTCAATCCATGCCATTAGCGACGAAATGGGGGTTCCTAACTGGTGGGCCGTTTCTTTCGACATTCCCACCCAAACCTGATTTTGTTCGGCACGTTGTGTGGCATTAAAAGCAAAGTATGCAACCACAATGAAAACAATAATTACAAAAAGCTGTACCCACGGATAAAACCGGAGGTTGCGTAAAATGTGCGATTCGCGATAGTAAAGAAGTAAATAATTATTTTCCGATAAATCGATGCGGATAGGTTTCGCCGCACTTTTCATCTTTTTAAGCTCTTTTGCAAGTACTATTTCGCGGCGTTCTTTGCTGTAATTAATATTGGCATCTAAATAAATTTTCCCAGAGGCATCGACAATAATCATTGGAATAGTTGTATTCTGACCCGTGACCAAACCAAGAAAATTCAGGTATTTCGAGTTAAGCTCTTCCATTTCCGGCGTTGTCGATTTAACGATTGTATCGTCATACGTTGTCGAATCGATGGTTACATTATTTAGTCGTTCGGTTGCTTCGGCCCATAACATGGCTTTCTTATGTTCTTCCTGTGCCACTTTTTTTGTCAGCCAGTTTGTATATGCCAACGATGCAACACCTATTGAGATGGCAATAAAAAGGAGGAGTGTTTTCCAACGACGTCTTTTAAGGTAAATATCCAATGCTAACGATTTTGTATTGTTTAAAGTAGCAAACGCAAGAAATTATTTATTATTATTTGCCCATCATCTCCACTACTGCATTTACAATTCCCTCAGTATCAAATCCGCAGTGTTTACGAAGGTCGTTTAACGTTCCATGTTCGATAAACTCATCGGGAACACCCAGCAGTTTTACTGTTGCCGAGTAATTATTTTCGACCATAAATTCGAGGACAGCACTTCCAAAACCTCCCTGCACTGTGCCATCTTCAACGGTAATAATTTTTTTGAAATTTTTAAAAACAGAAGAGAGTAACCCGGTATCAATCGGTTTTACAAAACGCATATCGAAATGAGCAACTGAAATGTTTTTGGCTGCTAAAAGTTTTACGGCTTCCTGTGCAAAGTAACCGGTTCTTCCAATGGTTAAAAGGGCAATATCTTTCCCGTCGGTTAGTTTTCTGCCTTTTCCAATTTCAATTTCTTCGAAAGGTTTTTTCCAATCTGGATTTACTCCACAGCCACGCGGATAGCGGATTGAAAACGGTAATTTGTTTTCGTTTTTTTGAGCTGTGTACATCAGGTTTCGTAACTCAGACTCGTCCATCGGGGCCGATACAATCATATTTGGGATGGAGCGCATGTAAGCCAAATCGAAAACACCGTGATGTGTCGGTCCGTCTTCGCCAACCAGTCCACCGCGGTCGAGACAAAAAATTACGGGTAGTTTCTGAATGGCAACATCGTGAACGACCTGGTCGTAGGCACGTTGCATAAATGTAGAGTAGATGTTACAAAACGGAGTCAGCCCTTGTGCTGCCAGTCCGGCCGAAAAAGTAACGGCGTGTTGTTCGGCAATTCCCACATCGAAAGTGCGGTTGGGCATTTTCTCCAACATCAGATTCATTGAGCATCCTGTTGGCATTGCCGGCGTAATTCCAACAATTTTATCGTTCTGTTCAGCAAGTTCTAAAAGTGTTTCGCCAAAAACATTCTGAAATTTTGTTGCATTTTTTGTTTCACATTCGTAAGCGTGAATCTTCCCCGTATTTTTATCGAAAGTTCCCGGAGCATGGTATTTTGTTTGGTTAAGTTCGGCTTGTTTAAAGCCTTTTCCTTTTTGTGTAATTACGTGCAACAGTTTGGGTCCGGGTATTTTTTTCAGGTCGTTTAAAACTTTGGCAAGGTACACAACATCGTGCCCGTCAACCGGGCCAAAATACCTGAAATCGAATGCTTCGAAAAGATTGTTCTCTTTTAAAAGCATATTTTTTAACGCGTGTTGATTCTTTTGTAAAAAGCGTCTTGTTTTTTTCCCAACTGTATCGAGTTTTCCCAATCCCTCCCATACATCTTTTTTGAAACGATTGTAAGAGCCCGACTTAGAAATATTGAGCAGGTATTGATTTAAAACGCCCACTGCCGGGTCGATTGCCATATTGTTATCGTTTAAAATAACCAACAAATCGGCGTTGTTTCCACTGGCATTGTTTAGTGCTTCAAAAGCCATTCCTCCGGTCATTGCACCGTCGCCAATTATGGCAACCACTTTTCGGTCTTTTTCGTTTTTTAACTGCGAGGCAACTGCCATTCCAAGTGCTGCCGAGATTGATGTTGATGCGTGCCCGACACCAAATGCATCGAATTCGCTCTCGTCTCTTTTGGGAAATCCACTAATTCCTTTGTACTTCCGGTTGGTAATAAAATCTTTCCTTCGGCCGGTAAGAATTTTATGCCCGTATGCCTGATGTCCCACATCCCAAATAAGTTGGTCGTAAGGTGTATTGTAAACGTAATGCAAAGCAACGGTAAGTTCAACAACCCCTAAACTTGCTCCAAAATGGCCGGGATGAGCCGACACAACATCGATAATAAAATTACGCAGTTCATCGCAAACATCGGGTAACTCTTTCTGCGACAATTTCTTTAAATCGTCGGGGGAATTTATATTTTCAAGTAACTTCTTTTTTGCGTTGTTCATCTGTTTGAAAAATGTTTTCAAATATACTCAATTCCTCTTTGTTAAAATGAAGTTGTTTGCATTGTTAATTATTCCTCTGCAATAAAGGAATGAATATGACAAAGTCCGTCGAGAGTAAGCAAATTGTAACTGTTTTTAATCTGTTTTGTTAGCGGTGCAATTACCGTGCTTAATCCTCCGGTGGCAACAATGGTTAATTTTTCGTTTAACTCATTTTCCGTTCTTTCAATTATTGAATCGACCAGTCCGGCAAAGCCATAAACTACTCCTGCCTGAATAGCATGAATTGTATTTTTTCCTAAAACCGAAGGAGGAGGAGTAAGGTGAATTTGCGGAAGCTGTGCCGTTTTTCCGGCAAGTGCTCCAACAGCGGTCATTAATCCGGGAGCTATAGCAACGCCCGATATTTCGGAATTTTTACCAATTGTTGTAAAGGTAAGTGCAGTGCCAAAATCGATAACCATTGTAAGGTTCCCGAATTTTTGAAATGCAGCTACTGCATTGGCGACTATATCGGCACCAATCTCGTACGGATTTAAAACCTTTACCGGAAGTTTATTGTACAATTCGGGACGAACTACAACCAATTTCGAGCCGGGAAGTAACTCGGCAAGCATTTCGTTAAACGGACGTACCAATGAGGGCACAACACTGCTTAGTACAATATTGCGAATCTCGGAACGACTTATATTACCTGCTTTTAAAAGCGACCGAAAAATAACTTTGTATTCGTCGGCAGTTTTTAACGGGTCGGTTTGAATGCGCCAGTGATTGACCCATTTTTTATCTGCCCGGACTCCAAAAACTACATTTGTATTTCCAATGTCGATTGCCAGTAACATAACCTGTTTTTTAGAACAAACTTAATCGATTCTCTATTTTCTATGGCTTTTTTCTCATCTTTTTTCAAATAGCAAAAAAGTAATTTAATGCTACGTTCAAACAAATATATGTTTAAAACATTGGAAAACAGGAGAATAATCTGGCACAAAAGACGTTTAATATGTATTGTTGCTACGAATGATTTTACTATTTGAAATCAGCGAAAAATGTGTTAATTTAGAATCGATTGCGTCATCCAAAATATTATACAATGCAAAAGACAAAAAATCCATTAATTTTTATTGTTGAGGATAGTTTAATTTATAAAGATTTGATTGTTGGTTATTTGCAATCGAAAAAGTTTGACAACATTCAGGTCTTTAAAAATGGCGAAGAGTGTTTAAAAGCGATTCATCAACAGCCCGATATTATTATTCTTGATAACATTTACGATGGAATTAGTGGAATTGAGTTAATGCAAAAGGTTAAAGAAACTAACCCGTTAATCGATTTTATCTTTTTAAGCGGACAAAACGAAATTCCGGTTGCAATTAAAATTATGAAGTTGGGTGCTGCCGACTATATTATTAAAAACGAGCAGGCTCCATATCGTTTAGTCCGGTCTATTGAACAGCTGTTAAAAGCCACTAAGAAAGAGAAAATTCAAAAGGGATTGAATATTGGTGTGGTTGGCTTTTTTATTATGCTTTTTGTAATTATTATGTCCATTATTTTGGTCTCAATCTTTTTTAACCTGGAACTTTAAATCAAAAAAAAACCGCTTCATTTTTGAAGCGGTTTTTTTCATTCTATTAATTGCATTACTTCTTCTCTTTTAAAATATCTCTTATTTCCGATAATAAAACTTCTTCTTTCGAAGGTGCCGGTGGTGCTGCCGGAGCTTCTTCCTCTTTTTTCTTCGATTTTTCGTAAGCTTTGATAATCATAAAGATGGCAAAACCGATAATTATAAAATCGATTATTGTGTTAATAAAAACGCCATAGCTAATTGCTACCTCTTTTATGGCAGGGGTAACAACCTGATTGCCATTCATTACCGCTTCGCTGCCTGCCTGCAAAACTACTTTTAGCTCCTTAAAGTCGACACCACCTAACAGTAACCCTATTGGTGGCATTAAAACATCTTTTACAAACGAAGTTATAACGGCTTTAAAAGCCCCTGCAATAATTACGGCTACTGCCAAATCGAGCACATTTCCTTTTAGAATAAATGCTTTGAAGTCTTTGATTAATTTCATAATAATTTAAATTTGATTAATAATTGTATCCGATTAAATCAACTTTAAAAAGTTAATTTATCGAATTTTAATTAGTTATTATTGTAGTAGAAGTTGTTTAAAGTTTCCGCAATAGAATTACAATAAAAGCCAGTATATTCAATGCTTTCCAATGCACTTCATTTGTTTCAAAACGTATTAAAATTGCCTTGAACGCATCCAACCATGCATTAGT
>JALUZN010000117.1 GCA_027011835.1 Draconibacterium sp.
AAATAAAATAGAGCAATTAAAACAATCACGAAATCCTTTAATATCAAAACAAATAAACAGCGAGAAAAAATAAATTACCTTACCCCTAATCTTTTCGCAACACTCTCGACTTCCTTGACAATCCCCCTCGGGGGATTGTTTTTTCTTTTCTCTCTTATTTTTTCTTTATAATCCCAAATCTTCAATCCGTGCTTTTTCGCCATTCCTTTTTCGACAAACACCGCGTATTTTAACCCAATATCTACCATATCGAATAAGTCGGTCGAGGTCGTATATGGAGTCACTCTTTGCATCGCCTCCTCGTAGGTGTAATACTTCACCTTAATCTCGTTATTAAAAAAATCTTTCGGCTTTGGGAGACCATAAACGTCGCCCTCTTCCAAAAATTTATTCATCGCCTTGATAAATCTCTCCTCACTCCATTCTTCGCGGTCTATCCGGTTGCGAATAACCATAAAAAACGCATCGTTTACATTGCCGTAAATACCTTTAACAAGAGCCTTGAATCGCTCAAATAGACTATCGGAGACTTTGCCTTTGCCGAACGGGATAATCTCTTGTGTCTCAAAAATTATTTGGGGTAATTCATTTCTTTTTGCTAAATTAGTCATTGTTCCTCCTACTATTTATTTGTTTATACCATTCGAGCGCGTCGGCAAGTTTTTGCTGTTCCGCGCTTTCTTTTTGAACCTTTATCGATTTTCTTTTAAGCATAACCCTTATTTCGTTGATTTTTGAATTTATTATCGGTAAGGTCATATTCTCGGAATACCATTTATCGTCGATTGCTAAACACTGCTTAAAAAACGTCCCAAAATCCTTTAATGTTTGTTCGCTGTTTGAGTTTGGGTTTTTCGCTTTGTATTGTTTTAATAGCGAACCAACCGCTTTTCTATCCTTTCCGCTTTTAACGTACTCGAACCCTCTACTTTGGTAAAATAAATCTGAAAAAATATTAATTATTTGGTCAATGAAATCCGACGAATTTTCGGCGGAAGAATTATCTTTATTGTTGTAATTTACTGTTGTAATTTCTGTATGTAGTTTACTGTTACTGGTTTCTTTAAAATTTGCAGTTTCGTTTCTTGAAATTTTAAAGTTTCGTTTCTTTAAAAATTGCAGAAACGTTTCTGAAAAAATTGCAGTTTCCAATCTGAAATGTAAGGTAGGATTTCCGTGTGCTTTCTTAATCTTCGTTTCAATGAAACCGAGTTTTTCTAATTTTTTAATCGATTTTCGCACGTGATATTCATTTACGCCGATTTCATCTTGCCAATCTTGATAACTCTTGAACCACCATTCCGTTTCTGACTTTCCGCTCCAATAAATAATTTGGCTAAATAAAAGCGCGGTATAAATATCGCCTTCGAAAAAATTAATCATTATACGCGGTATAGTTAAAAGATTTTTTTGCCCTGTGAATTGCTCGATAACATCAATTAATTCTCTTTTATTCATTCCCACCTCCAAAATAAAAAAAAAGCCAAGACGAGACGCCCGCCGAAGGAGTATGCACGCAAGGGACTCCAAAGCGTCTCGCTTGACTTTCTATTAAACTTCGATATGTTTTACTAACGTGCAATTTTGTTTTTCGGCGTTTTTTATATCACAAATATACGAAAATTATTTAAGTTGTCAAGTTTTACTTTACAACTGTTCGGAAATTCCAAATCACTCATTCACTACTACATATTTTCGCGCTCTTCTCCCGGAACCTTTTGTTTTAATTCCGGCGCTTCTTACCAATCGCAAAAATGTTGGAACTGATACGCCGAGATACTTCGCCGCGTCTTCATTTTTGTTTTTGTAGTAAATCTCTTCGAGTTGTTTTTTTGTTATTTTTTTTGTTTCCATTTTTATTAACTCCTTTATTG
>JALUZN010000118.1 GCA_027011835.1 Draconibacterium sp.
CGGGAATTTAACCTTTACAATGATAAAGCCAACAGCTTTTAAAAATAACAATGCCGGTGCAATTTTAAAGATGATAAACGAAGCGGGATTTGTAATTAAAGCGATGAAACTAACTCGATTAACTCCTGAATTGGCCGGCGATTTTTATGCCGTTCATAAAGGGAAACCTTTTTACGAGTCGCTGGTTGAATTTATGAGCTCGGGACCAATTATTGCCGCTGTTCTTGAAAAAGAGAATGCCGTTGAAGACTACCGAAAATTAATTGGTGCCACAAACCCTGAGAATGCTGATGAAGGAACCATCAGAAAACTATATGCTGCAAATCTTCAGCAAAATGCTGTTCACGGCTCCGACAGCGATGAAAATGCAACTATCGAAGCCAACTTTTTCTTTTCTAAATTCGAACGATTTTAATTTTTGGGTTCGACGTATTCCAAAATGTTGACAAAGAGTTCTACACGCTAAATGAAGAGCTACCTTTGGCTCACTTGATAATTCGGGTTGATTCAATATTTAAATAGATTTCCAAGGGCAATTATACTTTTGGGTCGTCGGTCAAGAGGGATACCATAATATCATTTTTGCCCTATCGGGCGGATTTTACTTTTTGGCTTAGTCCAAAAAGTAAACAAAAAGACCAAGGCTGCGTTCGCTTCACTCGGAAAAGCTACGCAATAACGACTAAAATTACTGAACTCGTCGTAACCTCCTCAAACAGCAGTAATTTTTTAACGTCGTTATCACTTGTTTTCCGGCTCACCGACCGAGGCCGTCGCTGCGAACTGGATTTCTGCATATGCCTCTAATCAAACCTAAGAATATGACCTGCGACAGGAAAAAAGCCAATTCATTAAATTTTAAATTGCCCCATCAACCCGAAAGTTGAATTGTAAGCTATCTTTACTTAAATAGTTTAAACAGTTCTTTCCCAAGGTTGTTAATCGACTTTTTAATATCGTCTTTTGTGGCATTTAAAATTGTTTTCCGGGCTTCTGCCAAATCCATTTTCACTTCCGGATTTCCTACGGGACCGGTAATTATTACACCTGCCGGAACAACTTTTATCTTCTCATTTCCGGGAATCAGCTCCAATATTTTCTGAATATCGGGGCCAAAAGCTTCGCGTTTAACGTTAAAATCCATTCGCATGTTAATCAGATTCTCGACACTTAACGCAGCTTTTACCGAGGTTTCCTGCCCGGCAACTTTTGTTTTAAACGGTCGCAAATCAACATTTCCATTTATTACGGTAAAATGCGCCGTAAAATCATCGACTTTAACATTTTTAAGTTTATCGGCTTTAAGAATTCCCTTTAACTGATTAAACATTTTCGAATCGACAACCTGCAAATTCCGGGTAGTAAAATCTCCTTTTCCGTTTATCGACGAAGGAATAAATTTAAATTCAGGCGTGAGTCGGCCTTTAATTTTAATGTTAGAACTAAATGTACCGCTACTACTTCCTGCACCGGGCAACACACTTCTAAAACCCGATAAAGTCCGGTATGCAGTTGGAATATCGAAATCGGCAACTTTCACTCCAAAATCGACAAAAGGCTGATTTTGCAGACTGTTTTTGTACGAGCCGTTTACACGCATACTTCCTTGCAACACATACATATTCAGCCCATTAAGAATGAGCTTGCCATTTTTTGCAGTTATCAGCCCGTTTACATTTGTAATGGGAAGTTGGTCGAACTGAACACGGTTTATTTGCGAGCGAAAAGTAATATCGATATTTTCGGGGATAGTAAAAGCTAAATTCTCTTTTTCTGAATCTTCCACATCAACCGTACTCTTCTTGTTATCAACAACTTTAACGTTTTCTTTTGTGTTTTCAATCTGCAATCGAAACAACTCGTTAAGATTTGTAAAGTTAGAATGTAAGTTTACATTTCCGCTTAAAATGCCCCCTTTAAAAATGTAGTTTAAGTAGTTAGCCACGCTGCCCGAGAGATTAAAATCGCTCTGCCCCACCTTAACCGAAAACTGTTTTAATGAGATGTTACGCGGAGAAAAAACAAGCTCGCCTTTTGGTACGAAAACCGGCTTGCTTAATTTTGGCGAAGTGTAAACAAAGTTATTGAGCAGCACCGTTCCATCCGATTTTATTTTATCGTACGCTTCGTTTTCTATGGCCGAATAATTTCCTTTTGCAAACAGGTTGGCATCGATAACTCCTGCAATATTCACACTGTCGAGCGGAAGAACATCTTTTAAATTATCGAAGTTTAATTTCCCTACAAATGCCCCGTCGAACCAAGGATCGTTAACAAGATTATTCATTTTTAATACAAAATCGACAGGACTGTTTTTTACTTCGGCATGAGCATTTTTCACCTCAATTTCGGTGAGGTTTAAAACGCCCTGTGGTTTTAATATGGCAACATCGGCTTTAATATTTTTAATTTTATCGGGCAATTCGGCATACTGAAAAGTTCCGTTATCGACATTCATTTTCAGTAAAAACGAAGGATAACTTTCGGCAAACCAGAAACCTTTTATGTATCCTGTTATCGCAGCCGAACCGGAGGTTTTAATATCTTTTAAATAGTTATCGTACGATGGAGGAACCAGTGCAAGAAAGTTATTAAACCCCGACTTCCTGCTTTTAATCTGCATATCGAAAAGCGTGCTATCCTCCTGAATTTCCATTCCTCCCGAGAGTTCGAGTGCAAGATTATTTACAAAAAGCTGATTCTCTAAAATCGATATTTTCATCGTTTCGTAATCGATATTTAAAACCGATTTTGTTTCGAGCGAAACATTAGAGATATAACCGACATTGTCGTATTTCAGATTAAAATGCTTCACTTTTCCGGCAACATTCAAATGGGTAGCCGTTCCGTACATTTTCCCCGAAACAGTAAGATTGATATCGCTGAATGCCGCCTCGGTTTTTGAGATTTTATCGGTATAAATAAGCCGGGCATTGTTAAACTCAATTTTATTTAGCTGAAGCGCCAGAGGTGCCCCGGCATCTCCATTTTCGGAAGAGCCGGCAACCTTTTTATCCGGTTCAATTTCAGAAATAAGGTTCCAGTTCTCCTTTCCATTGGCATTAATCAGTAGGTTCAGTTTCGGGTTATCAAAAATAATTTCATCAATTACAATCCCCGACTTTTTAAAAAGCGACGACAAACTCATGGTTGCATTTACCGCCCCGGTACTGAAAAGTGTATCGTTTTTAAATTCGTCATCGCCAACCAAAATAAGGTCTTTAATTTCCAAAGCAACCTTTGGGAATCGCCGAAAAAGCGACAGATTGAAAGCTGAGAAATCGACCTCGGCATTCAAACTTTTATTGATTGTACTTTTTGTTGCATCGATAATATTTTGCTTAAAAAACAGGGGAATTGCGATGGCAGAAAGAAGTAGCACCGCAACAACGATTGTAATTGTTATAATTGTTTTCTTCATTGTAATAATAATAGTTCGTCAGTTTTTAGACAGAAGGCAGTAGTTTATTACGTATATAAATATTAATG
>JALUZN010000119.1 GCA_027011835.1 Draconibacterium sp.
CCGCATCTGTTTTGTATCGTTATTATTAATAAAAACATGGCACTCTTTATATTTATTCTTTTTCCCGAGCAGCCAAATCTCTGCCAATTCATCTTCATCAGCCTTCTCGTCGACATATTTTTTATACTGAGCCGGCAGTAGAGCAACAGCTTTTTCAATAAACTCATCGCCACTCATCTCTCCTTTTTCTGGATTGTACGACATAAATCGAATTTGGTGTAAGTCGCCGGTAACATTTTTATTGGTATCATCGTCTAAATCGAGGTCGATTAAATCGAGCATATTTTTTGAGAACGAGAAAGTTGAAATGCCATCTTTATTTGTAAAGGCATCGTACATTTTATCCGATTTGCTTTGAGCACCGGCAAATACTGCCAATGTAAAAACAAAAATTATAGTTCCAATTATTCTTTTCATTGTATTATTCTTTTAACGTTAAACCATCGGGAGTCATCTTCCAGAATTTGCCAACCATATCGGCATCGTAAGTATTTGTTGTGTTTTTTATATCGTAAATAATTTCGGCCATGTCGTCGCCAATAAAAACCGTCTTTCCTTCAGGAACTTTAAGAATAATATTAACGTCCTGATTTCTCCATTTCTCATCCGTATCTAAAATAAATTCGGGATCGAAATAGATTACCGAGTCTTTTACCTGATAATGATAAATAATGTTTTCGGCGCTTGTTTTTGCATCGCCCCGGGTGGCTCCACGAGCAGCTTTTTTTATTAAAATAGTGAAATGGTTACTCCACGACTTTTTAATGTCTAACTGTGGGTGGCCGAGCATAACTTCTTCACCATCGACAACCGCCACTTCAAAATTGTCCATCTCGAAATCTAATTTAGGATACTCTTCATATTTATCTTCGGCAAGTTTTAGGTATATGGTTTGGCACGAGTCGCACGGAATTGTCGAGCTTTCGAGCATTGATGTATGCTTTTTAAAGTTACCAAACTGTCCGGCTGAAATAACAATTAAAACAACGAGCGATATTAACCACACTCCAACCATACTCAGTCCAATAGCTTTGTTGTTTGTTTTATAGCTGAATACCAGTTTTGTACCAATAAATAGTATTGCGAGTAATGGAATTCCGGTTAAAAATCCAACGGCAATCAGCCCTATTGAAACATCGCCCTGATCGACAAAATGATTTAAATAACCCGGAATATGAATTTCGGGGCCCCAAATTATTGGCCAACCCTGAACAAACGAATGCCCTATTATCATTGATGAGATAAAACCTAAAAGACCTAAGACTCCTGAAATAATAAGAAATACACCAATAACAATAACAATTACCTTCAGAATAACTTTCGTTACGTTATAAGCAACATCGCCGGCGCCTTCAACAGTTCTTTTGCCTTTTGAATATGAGTCTGATTCTTTAAATTTTTTATAGCTCTCTTTTACTTCGGCAACCTCTTCTTTTATCGATTTTTCGATGTTTTTAACCGTGGCTTCCTGCCCGCGCATTTCCAACCGTTGTGCGGTATTTGTAGCTTTTGGTACGGCTATCCAAAGAACAATATATGCAAGTATTGCCACACCCCCTGTAGCTAAAAATAATACAACAAACAATATTCTGATTATTACCATATCCATATTAAAATATGCCGCTAATCCCGAGCTTACTCCGCCAAATACACGGTGTTCGGGGTCGCGATACAAGCGCCGTTTCCGTGTTGCATCGTGCGAAACAGTATTGTCATCACCCTCCTCTCCGGTAATGTCTTCGGGTGTTCCCATAATTTCAATAATATCGTTTACCATTTCAATGGTAACTACACTTTTTTCATCCATCGATTTCTCGATAAAAATCTCTGCAATACGGGCTTCTATATCAGCCAAAATCTCTTTCCCCTCTTCGCCATTTCCAAAGTGGGTTCTTAAATTTATCAGGTATTTTTGTAAAACTTCGTAAGCGTCATCCTCAATATGAAATATGGTTCCGCTTATATTAATTGTAAATGTCTTTTTCATTTTACTGTTGTTGAATAATTGTTATGCTTTTTTGCTTTTCACTTTGCCTACAGAATCGACAAGTTCTAACCACGAACCTTCCAGCTCGCCCAAAAATTCTCTTCCGCTATCGGTTAACTCGTAATATTTTCGAGGAGGTCCCTGTTTCGACTCTTCCCAGCGATAAGCAAGCAGACCGGCATTTTTCAGGCGGGTTAACAGTGGATAAAGTGTTCCTTCAACCACTATTAATTTAGCCTCTTTTAGTGCTTTTATTATGCTGCTTGCATAGAGAGGTTCGCCATCGAGTACCAATAGAATGCAATATTCCAGAACTCCTTTCCTCATCTGTGCTTTTGCGTTTTCTAACTTCATAACTCTATTTTGTATTCTAATTAACTCTTTCTTTCAACTCGTACGTTTAGCGACCTCTGTTTAAATTTCCCATGTTTTGTCCGAAATCATCCACTCATCAATTTCCAGCGGACTTTCGTAATCGTTGTTAATTCGAAACAGATTTTCGTTTAACATCCATTTTTGAATTTTCAACTCTGTCTCACTTTCAACTTCATTTACATCTTGCGCTACCTCAAAAAAATCGTCGCTAAACATCCATTCCTCAACTTTCAGAACTGGGTCGGTAGCTTTTTCAAAAGAAAAAACCGCCTCATTGTTGGCATGGCAGGCAGGAGTTTTGTTCTCCTTTTTTGTTGCAACCATCGCCATTGCAATCTCATCGAAATGGCTGGTTTGTAAAAGTTTTCTCCAAAAATCCTGCCCACTCACGGTTATGCTAATTAAAATAAAACTAACTACTACCGCTGCCGACCTTAAAACTGTTTTCTGAACATTGTTTTGCTGATTTGACTTAAAATTTGTTTTCATGGCTTTGTTTTTTCACGAAGGATTTTCCTTCATTTTTGTTTTCTATTACTTGTTTTCGTTTAATACCAATGTTTATTTGTTTTCTTTGTTGCAAACAGTACAGAACTATCTTTAAGAAACTACTGTTATTTACCTTGTTGTTTGCATTGCAAATATATGACAAATATTTAGTACTATGCAACACAAAGTACTAAAAATTTTATTAATTTTTTTGTGAGCTTTCCTAATGTACAGAAACACAGGCTTTTAAAGCGTTGTCTTTTTTTAATATTTTTTCATCAAGAATAATTTATTGCCAACAATACCCGATTTTTATATATCCAACGGTCGGATAAACGAGTTTTGATTATTGAAATTAGGGGAACATAAAAGCATGTCTGGTAACTGTTGGTTGTTAATAACCTTTTAATAAATTGTTCAAAAGTTGCTGGATTTGTTTAATAAGTAACTGATTGAACTTTTGGTATTAACTTTAATTAATACAAACTTCGTGTGCTTTTCATAAAAAAAGCAGGGTTGAATAATTTAAGATAGAAAAAGGTAAAAATTAGAATTGCAATAAAACATTAACAGGTAACATTTGTTGTACAC
>JALUZN010000120.1 GCA_027011835.1 Draconibacterium sp.
TCCGGCCCGTAACGCCGTTCATTATAATTCCTATTTTATGTATCATCTTTTCTGAAATAACTGTTATTTTATATCTGAATCATTTCCCCTGTTCAATAAAAAATCATTCTCTAAATTGCAGTACTGCGAACAAAAAACTGCATAAATAAAAATAAGTTATGAATATTTTAAATATGCATTTTTAATTTTTTCAAGATAATCGGTTTGATTGGTTTTCCAGTACTTATCCGAAAAAATTTCCACTTCGTTAAATCCGTTAAAACCGGCATTTTCTACCCATCCGCGAATTTCGGGAACGTTAATACAACCGTCGCCCATTAATCCGCGGTCGTTTAAAAAATCGGTTGTCGGCACATTCCAGTCGCAAATATGAAATGCAAAAATACTATTGTTTGCACCACATCTTTTAATCTCACTTTGCAGATTATTGTCCCACCAAAGATGATAAACATCGACGGCAACCCCTACAAAATCAGAGTTAATCTCCTCAACCATATCGTTTGCCTGTGCAAGCGTGTTAACCGCCGAGCGGTCGGCGGCATACATCGGGTGCAACGGTTCAATCGACAGTTGTACCCCGGCAGCTTTTGCCGCAGGAAGCAGCTTTACAATGCCTTCCTTTATCTGCTCGCGCGATTCCGCGAGCGACTGCCGACCATCGGCACCACAAACCAAAACCACCGAAGGAGCACCCACTGCAGCTGCCTGTTCGATTGCCAAAAAGTTATCGTCGAGGGCCTTTATTCTCTCCTTTTTATTTACCGATGGAAAAAATCCGCCACGTGCAATCGAAACTACACTCATATTGTTGTCGTTGAGCATTGCAAATGCCTCATTCAAATTTTGGTTTTCGAGAACGTTTCGCCAGATTGTAATTCCCCGAATACCGGCAGCACTGTAATTCTCGACACACTGTTGTAAGTTCCAAGGTTTGTTGGTTAACGTGTGAACGCACAGTTTCGATAAATCGTTTAATTCTGTTGCCATATTTTAATTGCTGATTAACACCGTTATTGAACACATCCGAAAAAAGTATAGTACTTTTCGCTTCTAATAATTCGCTGCAAATAGAGTGCAACTTCGCGTGCATGGTAATCGCCCCACATCGACGATTCGCCCGAAGGGATTTTCTTCCCGTCGGGAATGTAATCCCAACCATTTGGACGGTGATAAATACTATGCAAAATTAACCCCTGATGTTTTGGATTGGTACTTAAATAGGGTGGAGCAAGCAGCGCTTCAACCACTGTTAAACCTGCTTGTAAATATTTCTCCCCGGTTCCTTTTTCACCTTTTTCAATCAGGTATTTTCCAAGTCTTAATAATCCCTGCGAAGCAATGGCTGCCGCCGAGCTGTCAACCGGCTCCCAGTCGTTAAACGGATTAGACGGAAGGTTTAAATAGTCGCCCAGTTTATGCAAATTTGGAGCACCTGTATCCCAGTACGGAATTCCGTCAACCGGACTGTTTTCGATATAAAAATCGCAGGTAGCTTCGGCTGCTTTTACCATTATTTTTTCTATTTCAGCTTTCGGCTGCATATTTTCAAATGCACTTTCGGGAATTGTGTGAAGCAGCTCCAGCTCTTCAGCAAAGCCCAACATTGCCCAGGCAAGTCCGCGTGTCCAGGTCGAAAAGCCGGTGTATCCCTGTTGCGAATTTGGACAGCGATAATTTCCGTCGTTTTTATTAAATATACTTTCGTGTGCAGTGCGCCCCCAAACATCGTAACTGTCGCGCCCCTCGCCATAAAAAACCGAATATTTTGCTGTGGCCAGAATGTGTTGAATTGCCCGTTCGAAAAGCGAAATTTTCATATCTCCTTCGCCTTGAAAAACGTGCCCCAGCAAATCGCTCGCCATTAAAATACGGCACGAACGAATGGTATCGACAAACAACGATTGCGGCCCGTTAAACGAGTAGATAAATCCCCCGTCGTTAATTTCTGTCCAGCGACTTGCCTGCACTGCCCCCGAAATTTTAACGGCCAGCTCGTAAAAATTTTTCTCCCACTCGTTAAACGGTATCTTCCCTTCATTCATCAACCGAAGTAAATTTCCGTAAGTACTCAGGTTGTTAAATCCATGATCGTGAACTCCCACATGACTAATGTGCGGTGCCATTTTTTCGAGGGTGGCTTTTTTCCCCGACTCGAGGAAATAGTTGTCGCCGGTGGCATCGTACTGTAAAATTGCCGAGCCAAACTGAAAACCCTGTGTCCACTCGGTCCAGCCCCGCGTTGAATACTCTCCGTCGATTGTAAAAACCGGCGAACCTTTTGCCGGGTCATAATTTTTATCGATTAGTTTTATTTTTTCAGCTGAAAGTTCCCAGAAAAGAGTAAGTTTTTTTTCTAAATCTTCCGGTTTTAGGTTGTAGTTTATTTGCATCGTTTAAGATTTTTATACCGGAGTAAAAATAGTGAATAAATTCCGATTCGGAATAAACCAAAAAAAGATTGCTAAAACCGGACAAAATTTAGCAAACCCGAAAAGCTATGTAGTTTAAGTATAAAACAGACAGAAGCTGTTCATTTTTTATCTCCAATAATCTTTTGGATACTTTTCAGAGCCAGCCTTTCGGAAAATCCCGACACAAATGAAATGGTAAAAAACTCGTAACAAGTATCGAGCTTAAAACTTAAAATATTTATCGATGTTGCCAACTTCGAGTTGAGTAAGACAAAAACAAAAATAGAGAATCCGGCACCCACAAAAAGGCGGCTCATTATTATTGATGTATTGCTTAACATTTCGGGAATTCGTGCACTGGACTGCGAATTCCGGAAATGAAATATTGAGCTTGTGGTTGCACCAAGTAATCCAAAAAGAATTACTCCGGTGAGGTTTCTGAAATTCATCAAAGTCATCTCTTCGTCGCCCGAAAAGTTACAATTTGCAATATAAATCAATATCAAAGTTATAAGCACAACCAGAATTACAAACAACCAGTTAAACTGGTTGCGGGTTAGTTTATTGGTGTAGTAAAGTGTGTGGTAATATTCGTCTCGTATTCGCAGTGCCTGTTCGAGTTGCTCGGGCGAAATATCCGTCATAGTATCCCAGTCTTTCACGCCAATTATATTTAGTATTGAGTCTCTTCTATGGTCGCTAAGTTTATTGCTCTCTACGCGCAACTTCGACACAATTGCACTCCGGGTCTCTTTTCCATGATACACTTCGAGCCGCTTTGCAGCATGATATAATTTCCAGCCCTCATCAATTTTTCGTTTCTCCAGTTTCTCCTGCGATTTTTTACATAAAGCAAGTGCTTTTTTTATCCAGTTGCTCTTTCTTTCCTTTTCATTTAAATCCATTTGCAATGTATTCAAATGCTCTCTGAATGTATGCAAGTCGCCTTTCAATCGAACATATTTTGGCGAGTATTCAACATAAAGTAGTCGTTTAACGTGTAGTTCTAATTTCGTCATCAGCTTTTTTTGCTTTAATGCATTAGCTGTTGTTTTAACTCCTTCTTTCATGTGTTTAAAATTTAGAATCAAGATACAAGAACCAAGACACAAGACAAGAAAATTAGTGCTTTAACTTAATCATGCTCCTGTGTGTGAAATCTTTTATCATGAATGTTTCATCTTATTCAATATTTTATTTTGCCTGTTTTAAAAATTAGCCGCTATTACAATTTACAAAAAAACGAGCTAAAATCCTATGGCTTTCAACAAGTTACACGCAAGCAGAAGAAGTTGCCGGCAGCCAACTCTTTTTCGTATCTTTGCCGCATGAGGTCGAATACGTTTAAAGGTTATTTATATGCACTTATTGCCACGCTGGCTTTTTCGAATGTTTATATTTTTAGCAAAGCTGCTCTTAACGAAGTTCATCTTGCACAATTCGGGGTTTACTGGTTTGCTATTGGCGGATTATTAACACTCTTATTTGCCTGGAGAAACAGAGATTTGAGGCAATTGAAAAGGTTGACAAGGAAACAGATTAAAACACTTATTTCGCTTGGCATCCTCGAAATGTTAACCACAACTTCATTCTTCATCTCAATAAATATTATTGCCAATCCTGCAGTTACTTCGTTTCTTGGCAACATGTATCCGGTAATGGTAACCATTGGTGGTATTTTTATTTTGAAGGAGAAATTCGGACCGATAGAGATATTTGGTATTTTTCTGGCATTAAGTGGTGCATTTCTTATCAGCTACTCGGGAGGAACCACCATAGAAACGTTCTTTATTAAAGGAACCGGTTGGGTATTTATAAATGCTTTTTTTGCCACTGTTGCCACGCTCATTGTTAAAGTTCATGTAAAAAATTTATCGCCGGGGCTAATTAACTTAAACCGCACCGTTTGGCTTTTGTCGCTCTCGGTTATTATGCTTTTTGTTTACAAACAACCGCTTGCAATTCCATTCTCTGCTCTTAAAAATATTGCTATTGGCGCAGTACTCGGCCCATTCTTGGCTATCCTCACGGTTTACTATTCGTTTAAATATATCGAAGCTTCGCGTTCATCAATCATTCAAAGCTTAAAAGGGATATTTGTTTTAATTGGAGCATATTTTGTTTTTAAAAGCTTTCCGTTGCCACATCAGTTTATTGGCGGAATGATTACTGTTTTAGGAGTTCTTGTTATGACGTTGGCACAGTCGGGTGTTTTTAAACGTTTTGCAACGAAAAAGAAATAGAATATAGAGTTGTTACTACCTAAGTAAAACAATCCTAAAAATTTAAGCCGACAGTAGTGCTTTTTTGAAATAATTTATAGAACTTTCCGTTAATTAATAAATTGCTGAACATAAAACATTTAGCGCAATTACGTACGTTTAAGTATTTTATTGACTATCAACACAATACAAAAATACAACAAAATATAATTATGTTATAGAGCGTAAAAAGTAACTATTTCTTACACTTTAATTTAAGGCATAATTTTTGTTAAATAAGCTCAAACTATTTCAAGCAGAAACGAAAAAAACAGAACCATGAACAGAAAACTTTGGTTAACCGCCATTATTGTAGGAGTAGTGCTACTTGTCGCATTTCTTGTATTTCCACGATCAGAAACCGAATCAACCCAAATTTCCACCACCGTTACAAAAGGCAAGTTCGACGTGTTAGTGTTTGCCAGTGGCCAGCTCGAAGCACAAAACTCTGAAAACATTACGGTTCCCGTAGAATTAAAAGACCGCGATGTTCGGGTTTACGAAATTAAAATTACCGATATTGTTGAAGAAGGAACTGTTGTTGACTCGGGCGAATACGTGGCAACTCTCGACCAAAAAGCAGTTGAAGAGGAGATGAACAAAGCAAAAGAGGAGTTGGAACAGGCATTTAATAGTTTTGAGGATGCAAAAATGGACTCCAACCTCAACCTAAGTAATTATCGCGACCAGATAATAAATGCCAGAGAGCAAGTTGAAGAGGTACAAATTGTCCTCGAAGAGTCGAAATACGAGTCGCCATCGGTAATTCGAAAAGCTGAAATGGATTTAGATAAAGCAAAAAGAAAACTGGCGCAAGAGATAAAAGGATATGAACTAAAAGAGCGTCAGGCAATATCGAAAGTAGAACGCCATAAAATTGACCTGAAACAGAAACAGAGGAGAATAAGCAAGCTTGAAAATGTCTATAACTCGTTAATAATTACGGCACCCCGCTCGGGAATGGTAATTTACGGGAAAGGGCAAATGGGAACAAAAATAACAGTAGGGTCGACAGTAAGTCCGTGGATGCCTATGATTGCCACACTCCCCGATTTATCGTCGATGTTGTCGATTACGTATGTGAACGAAATTGACATTTCGAAAGTAAAAGTAAAACAGAAAGTTATTTTAGGAATCGATGCCATTCCCGGAAAACAGTTGGAAGGAGAGGTAGTATCGGTTGCAAATATCGGGCAACCAATGCCCAAAAGCGATGCTAAAGTTTTTGAAGTAAAAATCAGAATTTTTGGCGATGTAACGGGACTTAAACCGGCCATGACAACCAGCAATATTATACAAACCGCATCGTTTCAAGACACCCTCTTTATTCCTTCGGAAGCGGTTTTCGAAAACGACTCGTTACAGTTTGTTTATCTAGACAATGGAAAAATTACAAAGCAAATTGTTGATTTAGGCGATAAAAACGACAACTACATATTAATACGAAAAGGATTAAAAGCCGGCGACAAGATTCTACTTACCGAGCCTAAAAATGCAAACGAACTGACATTCGAAGGAATGGATATTTACAAAGAGATTAAAGAGAGAAAAGCACGGGAGGAAGAGGAAGCAAAAAAAGCAATAGAACAAGATAAAAAGAAACCGTTTAAGCTTCAGCAGAAAAAAAGTAGTGGGAGTGGCGGAGTAATATATTTTGGTTAACCCGGCAAATAATCATAACCATGAAAGAAATTATACAACGTTACGGACACGATGTTGCTTCGGGAGTTGAGGCAATTTTTACCAACAAAATAAAATCGTTTCTAACGGCACTTGGAATTATTTTCGGTGTTGCTGCCGTTATTAGTATGCTTGCTATTGGAAACGGTGCACAACAAGAGATACTGGAACAGATAAAAATGGTGGGTGTAAACAACATTATTATTTCTCCTGTAAAAAGTTCTATTTCGGCCAACGATTCGGAAAATAAAAGCGAAAATGAGAATCAAAAACAAATCAGCACAAAAAAGTTCTCGCAAGGCCTTTCGCTTTTAGATGCCGAAGCAATAAAAAATATAATTCCAACGGTAAATAAACTTAGCCCGGTAATTACATTTAACTACTCGGCCATTTTAAATGGAAAAAGTAAACCTGTTGTTTTAGAAGGAGTTAACAATAGCTACTTCGACCTATTTAATATTTCGCTCAGCGAAGGTTCGCTATTTACAAAAACCCAGATTGACAATGCATTCCCGGTTTGTATTATTGGTGATAATATAAAAACGGTATTCTTCAATCAAGAAAATCCAATAGGTAAAAATATTAAATGTGGACAAATATGGATGAAAGTTATTGGCGTTATCGAGCGCCGCGACTTTACCGCATCGGCTTCCGACGAACTGGGAATAAGCAGTACCGACAACAAAATATTTATGCCTGCCAATACCCTGTTAATGCGCTTTAAAAACCGGTCGTTAATAAGACCCGATGAAGTTGAGAAACTTATGGCATCGCGAAACAATGATAACAAAAAGGAGAATTTGAACCAATTAGATAAGATTGTTGTACAAGTTACCGAAACCGAAAAGTTAAGCGAAACCGCCGAAATTATTCGCAGAATGCTTATACGCAGGCACAACCAACTTTTCGATTTTGAAGTTACCATTCCTGAGTTACTGCTAAAACAACAACAGCGCACAAAGGGAATATTCAATATCGTACTGGGAGTCATTGCCGGCATTTCGCTTATTGTTGGCGGAATAGGAATTATGAATATTATGCTTGCCTCGGTAATGGAACGAATTCGGGAAATTGGAGTTCGTCAGGCCATTGGCGCATCGCGAAAAGATATTATCGTTCAGTTTCTGTCCGAATCAATTATAATTAGTGTTTCGGGTGGAATTCTTGGAATTGTTCTCGGAGTTGTTTTTTCGAAAATTATCTCAGGAGTATTCGACATTAAAACCATTATCTCTGCCTTTTCAATTTTCATCTCATTCGGAGTTTCTGTTTTTGTTGGTGTTGTTTTCGGATATGTTCCGGCAAAACGCGCAGCAGAACAAGACCCGGTTAACTCATTACGTCAATAATCTAAATTAAAAGAAATGAACAAATCAATTCTAATAACCATTATTTGTTTTCTTTTTTTGAATCAAATAAACGCACAAAACAAACAATACTTAACCTTAGACGATGTTATCAGAATTGCATCGCAACAGTCGTTAGATGCATTTAAAAACGAGAATATGTACCTCGCCAATTATTGGGAGTTTAAGTATTATAAAGCCGACCGCTTACCAAGTTTATCGTTAGATGCAACAGCATTTAACTACAACCGGTCGATGCAGAAAGTATACAATTACGATGAAAACCGCGACGAATATATTGAACGCGAAGATTTCAACTCCGACGTTTCGCTCAGGTTAAACCAAAATATTGGATTAACCGGCGGACAATTTTTTGCCGTTTCTTCTCTGGCCATGACAAAAAAGTTGGGCGACGACCATTCGTCATCTTTCTCTTCAACACCATTTAGTATTGGTTATTCGCAACCCATTAACGGATACAACAAATTTAAATGGAAAACCAAAATTGAGCCCCTAAAATTTGAAAAGGCGAAAAAGGAGTTTATTCAGGCAAAAGAAGAACTGGCATTAAAAGCCAACCGTTTGTTTTTCAACCTGGTTGATGCTCAAATAGAGGTGAATATTGCTAAAACCAATTTGGCCAATGCCGACACACTATTCACAATAGGGAAAGGCCGGTTTCAGGTAGGTACGGTAACACAAGACGAACTGCTAAACCTCGAACTCCGGTATATGAACTCGAAACTGGCACTTACCCGTGCAAACCTTGGACTGGAACGTTCGAAAGCAAGTTTAAACTCATTCCTCGGATATGAAAAAGAGGTTGATATTGAATGTGTTGTTCCAACGTACTCGCCCGGATTGCAGATAGAAGCCGACAAAGCACTACAATTGGCACTTACAAATAATCCCGAAATTATCGGGCAAAAACAACGGCTGCTCGAAGAAGACAGAAGAGTGAATCAGGCAAAAAGCGAAAATGGCGTTAGTGGAACTCTCTTTGCCGTTTACGGGCTTAACCAAAATGCCGAACAGTTTGGCGATGTGTATAAAGACCCCCTTAACCGGCAACAATTAAGGGCAGGTATTAGTATGCCAATATTAGACTGGGGACGAAGAAAAGGGCAACTGGCAATGGCACGTTCGAACCGCGAAGTTGTGCGAATTGGTATCAATCAGGAAAAAATAGATTTCGAACAAAATGTAATTATGAATGTGATGGAATTTAACCTGCAGGGAAATCAGGTGCTAAATACGGCAAAAGCCGACACCATTGCACAAATGCAGTACGACGTTACCCAACAACGCTTTTTAATTGGGAAAGTTGACGTTACAAAACTTAATTTAGCCCGAAACGACCGCGAACAGGCACGCCGCGCATACATCAGATCGTTACGATCGTATTGGAATTACTACATTACACTTCGCAGGCTTACCCTTTTCGACTTCGAAAAAAATATCTCGCTCTCCGAAGACTTCGACAAACTAATTAATAAATATTAAAACCCGAATCATGGCATTCATCAAAAAAAGATATATATGGATTCTATTAGTAATTATTGTCGGATTGGCTGCTGTTTTATACGAAAGTAAAAACCTTATCCCCGATAATACCTGCACTGTACAGTCCGGACCTTTTGAATTAGCATTAAATATTAAGGGAGAAGTACAAGGTAAAAATGCAGTGGTTATTAACCTGCCCGATGTTATGAAAAGAAGAAGCCTGCGGATCTATCAAATAAAAATTAAAGATATGATTCCGGAGGGAAAACTTGTAAAAAAAGGCGATTGGATTGCTACACTCGATGCTGCCGATATCAATCAGAAAATACAAAACAACCAACAAGAACTTACACGCCATCTGGCCGAGTTTAACGATGCCAAAATCGACTCGGCCATACAATTAACCAAATTGCGCGAAGAGCTGCAAGAGTTTAATTACGATTTAAAATATAAAGAACTGGAGTTGGAACAGGCAAAATACGAGTCGCCGGCATACCAGCGAAAAAAGCAGGTAGAGTACAATAAAACCATTAGGCAAATGGAGAAAAAACGCCGCGACTATGAACTTACCCGGTTAAAATTAAAAACCCAAATAAAGCGAAAAGAGGATGATTACAACCACGATGCAGAAATCGACTCGTTGTTAAAACAGGCGTTAATGGCCTGCCGCGTAAAAGCACCAAAAAATGGAATGGTAATGTATGCCAAACTTTGGGGCGGACGAAAATTGCGCGTGGGCGACCAGGTAAGCAGGTGGAATCCGGCCATTGCAACTCTGCCCGACATGTCGGTTTTAGTTTCGGAAACTTATGTAAAAGAAATTGACATTACTAAAATTTCCGTAGGCGACAGTGTGGAAATAACCATCGATGCACTTCCAAACAAAAAGTACAGCGGTATTATCGACCGAATTGCAAATATTGGACAAGAACTTCCAGGGTTCGACACAAAAGTTTTTAAGGTAATTATTAATATGAACGAACACGGCGAAGAGATAAAACCGGCCATGACCACAAACAATAAGATTATTTTAACGAAACTCGAAAATGCAGTTAAAATACCGCGCCACTGCCTGTTCTCCGATGATGGAGATACTTTTGTATTCTTAAAAACAAAAGGCAAAATTGTTAAAAAGAGAGTAACAAAAGGGTTCGAAAACGATACTGAGATTGTTATTAAATCGGGGCTAAATGTTGGCGATATTATTTTAAACTCAGCTCCCGAAAACAGAGACCAAATTAAATTTATTGAGAATTAGTAATTTTTGTTTTTAACCGGTTAAAACCGAACTTAGCAAAACCAATTTTTTAGACGCACCTGAAATGTTGCAGAAAAACAGGCCCGATATTTATCTGTTTAATCCCACTTTCGAATATGCTGTAGCAAACGGGAATGCATCGTGGCAGCCCAACAAGTTGCTGCAAAAAATGGAAAACGACTTATCTACTCTCCCGCTCTTTTTGTCTCAACCCGGCGACGTGATTTTAACCAACAAAATTCCTTCAGAGAGATTTATTAATTCTCTGAAACAGATAAATATTACCTCGCGCCAATTTATAAAAAAGGACACCTTCACAAGCAATAAAATATTTATTGAAACGAAAAAAAACAGATTACTCCCGTGGGGCTGGAGTCCGGCAGCCCACAAACTTCTATCGCCCATAAAAAACAGTTGTTCTGCCGAATTTAAAAATTCGCCTGTTTTTAACTGGCATCACCGGCAAAAGCACCTCTATTCGCGTAAATTTTCGCTCGAAATTTTAACCTCACTTATTACCCAATTCCCCGATAATCTTTTTATTTCAAAAGAATATTTACCCAAAATTGTAACAGATAAACCCGAATTTAAAAAGCAGATTGAGGAGTGGGAGAAGATTATGGTAAAAGCACCATGGAGCAGCTCGGGACGAGGCTTGCAACCCGTTACAAAAACACCGGTACACGAAAAAGTGTGGGAAAAATTACTGGGAATTGTTAGCGAGCAGGGATTTGCAATTGTTGAGCCATTTTTAAACAAAGAGTTCGACCTCGCCTTTCAATTTCAGTTAGAAAAAAGGAAAGTTACATTTTTAGGAACCAGCCATTTTTTAACCGATAAAAAGGGCCAATATGTGGGAAACAGCTTAAACGGTCTGCCTCAAAAAGTTAAAAACGATATGGCCGAATTTATCGAACTTGTTCCGGGAAAAATTATTAAGCCTTTAATTGAAACGATTGAATCGAGCGAACTTGCAAAAAATTACGAAGGTTTTATTGGTGTCGACACACTCATCTTTCGCGACCGGAATAATAGATTAAAAATAAATCCCTGTCTCGAAATTAATGTAAAACAAACCATGGGACTGCTATCGTTACAACTCGAAAAACTGGTGGTAAACAATAAGAAA
>JALUZN010000121.1 GCA_027011835.1 Draconibacterium sp.
GTTTTTCATAGCTTTCATGTTCATCAAAAAGTCCTCTTTTCCCAACAGGTTTGTATTTATTCATTTTTAGGCTTATTTTTATACCTTAAAAGTAATATTATTTATCTGTGTATCAAAAGTTTAATTTATAGAAGCCCCCATAATTTAATAATGTTTGTTTAAAAAGGAAGAACTTAAGGAGATAAGCTGTTCTTTTAAAAAAATTTATATAAAAATACAAAAAAAAGAAGTAGCAACGCAAACAATAAAGAAAATCACTTAATAGTGTCTGTCTCTGTGGTAGAACTATGGAGTAATACACCAACTTTATTTCGGCAAAGAAGCCTAAACTCGAGTTTTCTTTATTTCATCTCTCTGTCATCCATCAGCTGACGGATGACATCTTCCCTGAGACTTAGGGGAGAATATATGGAACCTCGAGGAACCTTTTGATTAAAAAAAGGATGGCACTGCCTTACGCAATGCCATCCTTCCGGTTTTAGTGTCGGTGTGAATTTGCTAAGCCAACTAATGACAACCTTGCCATCTTTTTGATACTTATTAAATTATTCACGCCGACACTTTTAATTGTTGAGTTACCGTTTTATAATTTTAAACGTTTGCAGTGGTTGTTGGCCGCTGTTTAGTTTTAAAATATACGAACCGCCCGAATATTCAGTCATATCAATTTTTTCATCGGTCGATTCTATGTTTTTTTGCTGAATCAATCTCCCCGATAAATCGAAAAGCCGATAAATTGGTTTCTCCACCACCTTGCTATAATGTACGGTAACATAATTGGATGTTGGATTGGGATAGACTTTTATCTCCACCCCTGAAACCTGAATCTCATTCACTGCCGTTACCGTAAGTTTACTTTGTTGAAATCCCTGCGTTAGCGTAGTTGTTCCATCGGAAACGGTTGCTGTAATTGGCTCGCCAATGGTCCAGCTCACTTGTGTGCCGGCGGCAGTTGCCATACCTCCGTTTGCCGAAATTACTTTTTGGGCAGTTGCGCTGCCTGCTACAAAAAGCAACAGAAAAAGTATATTATAAATTAGATTTCTCATTTTAGATTATTTTTTACATTTTGTAGATTACGAACGAAAAGTCAGCATCTACATATGTATCGTCTGAATTTTTTGTTATATAAACGTTTATTTTACCAGATACTGTGGTATACCCTATTGAATATAAACTGTTTTGGTGTGAGAGTATAGTTACATAATTATCGTCAGAATAAGTTTCGCCTGTTATTGTTACCGTGTAATGGCCAAATGTCGATCTCACTACCGAAACATTTCCGGAGCTGGCTCTTAGTGTACCGTTTGAACTAACAAAACCGTAGGCATAGGCAATCATATTTGCAGTTCCGGTGCTCGTTTTTTGTATTTCGCCTGCTGAAATTGTAATATCGCCTACAGTTAAATCATCCGAAACCTCTAAATTTGAGTTGCAAAATATCTCGTTAGCATTTAATTTTGCGCTTACATTTAAATTGCCACTTGTAGCTACACTACCATCTGCTTTAACTTTAAGGCCTTTAAAAGTAGCAGAAGATCCCGAGTTCACCCAGTAGTCATCGTCTCCTAAAAGACCAACATAAAACTTATTAGCACCATTTGTTCTATGAAGTATATATGCATGATCATCTGAAGATTTTCTGTCGAGATAAACTATTGCATTTGTAGAAGTTGCTTTTAACCTTAAAGTTGCAGCGGATGCTTGAATGTCCATTGCAAATGAAGGCGATGTTGTTCCAATACCAACCTTTCCTGCGACAGACAAGTTTTTGCTTGTAGCTACATCGCCATCAGATTCAACTTTGAGGCCTTTTAATATGTTAAATCCTTCAAAAGATATCCAATAATCATCTGTATTATCTGCTAACCCGGCATATAATTTATTCTCTCCACTTGTTCGGTAAAGAACATCAGCACTATTAGCTTGAGCTGCCCGGTCAACAACGAAATGTGCATTGCTGCTATTTGATTTGGCGCCAATAATGGCAGCATTACTTGTTTGAAGATCAATGTTGAAAACAGGGCTACTTGTTCCAATTCCCACTTTTCCAGCACTTCGGTAAACATTGCTTCCACTTGCTGTCCATAAACTGCTACCGCCACTTGCTGGTGTTTGCCACGAGGCAACTCCATTGGCATCGGAAGTTAAAACTTTCCCTGCTCCCTGGTTTCCGTCTGTAATTTTAATTGCATTTCTAAAATCTGCAGCCAGCCCGGTATCGTTATTGTCGAATACGGCAACCGGCATGCCCGAATTATTTCCAAAATAAGCAGCCGTTCCCTCTTCATTCCAAATATTTATTCCATAATAACTATCTGTTTCGTTATAAACATGAATTCCGGTATGGGCTCCGGTTGATATGTCGAGTTTAGGAGGGGTTGAAATTCCAGCCGATTTTGTTTTTAAACTGCTGCCGCCTGATGCGTCTCCAATAATAACTGTTTTATTTCCCCGGTATCTAATTTCTGAGGATGTCTTCTCCCACGGTAGTGTAACAGTATTTCCTCCATCTATCGACAATTCATTTCCCGAAAGCGAAAGAGATTGGATTTCGTTTGTCGGGTCGGCATCGGCATCGTTAACTGCGTCGGTTACTGTTCCCCCACCGTTAGAAAGTTGTATTGAGTTGCCTGTTTTTGAAAGTGTTTGAAGTTCGTTTGTATCGTCTCCATCTCCATCGGCAACCACACTTAACGGGTTTGCAGTAGTACCTTCGCCGGTTAATGATTCATCGGAAACAACGGTTTGTGTTCCCCAGTTGTCGGCACTGCCTCCGCCCGACGATGGTAGTATAACTGTACCCCCACCTTTCGAAAGTTGTAAGGTTGTCCCGCTAATGCTAATTTCCTGAATTTCGTTTGCCGGGTCGGCATCGGCATCGTCAACTTTGTCGTTAACAACGGTTTGTGCTTTAAAAGCATACGGTACCGACGATAGTTTTGTTGTGGCAAGGTGCGAGTAGGATGTTCCGCCTGCGGGGTCGATTTCAACTTTTGTAAAGATAACATCGCCCCAACCGACCGGAGAAAAATCTCCGGAGATTTTTGTTCCTTCCCCGATTTTTAGGTTTACCAGCCCAAAATCGTTGGTTGTAATCTTGTGTCTTTCGGAATAAAGTACTGCCCCCGTTTTTGAATTCTTTAATATGCTTATTCGAAAACTAACGGTTTTGTTGGCAAGTATTTCGCCCGATGAGTTACGTACTACTGCCTGGTAATTAAACGAGGCAGGGACCTGTGCGAATGCAGTACTAAAAACTATTACTGCAAAAAAAACAGATAGTAGAATTTTTTTCATGATTGATAAGGTGGGTTCTAAAAATTAGTTTTTTTCAATTTTTGACTTGATAAAATCGCAGAACCCTTTAACGAGATTATCAAATCATTTCAAAAATACATTTCTTTACTAAGAATATAGCATAATAT
>JALUZN010000122.1 GCA_027011835.1 Draconibacterium sp.
ATGCTATATTCTTAGTAAAGAAATGTATTTTTGAAATGATTTGATAATCTCGTTAAAGGGTTCTGCGATTTTATCAAGTCAAAAATTGAAAAAAAACTAATTTTTAGAACCCACCTTTTTTGAATTTCTCTCTCCAGTAGTTAAAATCGGATAATACATTCTTAATATTCATATTTCTTCCATGCCCCGGATATATTTCGGTAACACCCAAATTGATAATATTTTGCCATGTTGTCAAAAGGAGTTTTGGGTCGTTGGCAAAAATTGGAAAAACAGTGCCATCTTTCAAATTCAAAAAAGTATCGCCCGAAATTAGTGTTGTTCCTATTAAAACTGCCTGCGAACCGTTGGTATGGCCGGGCGTTGAAATAATTTTTGCATCAATTCCAAACGCGTTTAAATCGAACGTACCGTTATTAATTATATGAGCCGTAAACGGTTTTGGCGATGCGTATTTTCGTGCAAATATTTTTCCCAAAGTCGAAACAATTTTGGTTTTTAAAATCACTCCATCCGGAATTTTTATAAATCCGTTTTTCAGGTTTTCAAATTCATTTTTATGAATAATAACTTTTGCCCCTGTAAGTTCTGCCAATTCGGCTAAATTTCCGGTGTGGTCGTAATGTGTGTGGGTTAAAACAATAAGTTTAATCGCTTTTGGATTCAAATTGTTCTGTTTAAAAAGCGCGATAAAATCGTGTAAATGCCCTGCCACGCCGGTATCGATTAACAGCGAGTTGTCGCCGTTTTTAATTAACACCGAATTTGAATAACCAACCCGGGTTGAAACAATTTGAAAAGGCAAAGTCATATCCGGTTCATTCATTTTACAATAGATCGATAGATTTTTAGACACAAGACAAGAGCTAAACTGCTGAATATCTGCTCGATATAAAAATATTCCGAAGGCTCCGTAGGAATCCCTATGGGAAATTCCTTCGGAATAACAAACTATTAACTTTAAACAGCTTTGTTTAACAGCTCGCCAGCCCAAAAATAAAAAACTAAATATATCGATAATAATTTCATTCTTTCACTTGATGAAAAATAATTTCTTTCGCTAAAAAAATGTATTTTCACGGTCGAGAAATTAATAAAAGAAAATGACGAAAATACGCGTTACAAAACGCTTTCATTTCGAAATGGCGCACGCTCTGTATCAATACGATGGGCTTTGCCGAAATATTCATGGTCATTCGTACAACCTGCAGGTTACATTAATTGGCGAAACAAAAAAACAACCGGGCGACCCTAAAGATGGAATGGTGCTCGACTTTAGCGATTTAAAAGCGGTTGTAAAATCGAAAATTGTAAATCGGTTCGACCACGCTTTAATGGTAAACTCTCTCTTTTCGGAAAAACAAATCGGCCTGTTAAAACAAACTTCGGAACGCATTATTGTTGTCGATTTTCAACCCACTTCAGAGAATATTGTTACCTATATTTCCGAAATTCTCAAACAACATCTTCCTTCCGGTGTTTCACTTTTTAGTATCCGGCTGTACGAAACGGTTACCTCGTATGCCGAATGGTTTGCAGCCGATAATTAATACAACAAAAAATTATGTCCGAAAACAATCAGAAAAAGCTCTTTTTACTCGATGCGTATGCATTAATTTACAGAAGTTATTTTGCATTTATTCGCAATCCCCGTTTCAATTCGAAAGGGTTAAACACTTCGGCAATGCTGGGAGTTACCAATACAATTATGCAAGTTCTCGAAAAAGAGAATCCAAAATTTATTGGAGCTGTATTCGATGTTTCGGCACCAACTTTTAGACATGAATTGTTTCCGGAATACAAAGCTAACCGCGAAGCAATGCCCGAAGATTTACGCAAATCAATTCCTTATATCCGAAAAATTATTGAAGGATTTAATATCCCGATAATTGAAAAAGCCGGTTACGAAGCCGATGATGTAATTGGAACTTTAGCAAAACAGGCGGAAACAGAGGGGTTTACAACTTATATGATGACTCCCGACAAAGATTACGCACAGCTTGTTTCTGACAAAACATTTATGTTTAAACCCGGTAAAGCCGGTGGCGATGCCGAAGTTTGGGGGCTGACCGAAGTAAAAGAAAAATTTGGCATTGAAACACCGGAGCAGGTAATTGATATTTTGGGTTTAATGGGCGACAGTGCCGACAACATTCCGGGCTGCCCCGGTGTTGGTCCAAAATCGGCTCAAAAGCTTATCTCGGAATTTAAAAGCATCGATGGAATTTATAAAAACATAGATAAGTTAAAGGGAAAACAGAAAGAAAAACTTATTGAGTTTGAAGAACAGGTACGACTGTCGAAAGTGCTGGCAACCATAATTTTAGATGTGCCCATTGAGTTCGATACAAAGAAATTAGTACGCGATGAAATAGATAAAAAAGCACTAACTGCTCTTTTCGAAGAGTTGGAATTTCGTACAATTATTCAACGATTAAATTTAAAAGATACTCCGGAAGCCCCCTCAATGCAAGGAACTTTGTTCGATATGGGAACACTTTCGGCTCCTGCCGAAGATACATTTGAAACCATTGAAACGGTTCAGCACCAATATTTTTTGGTTGAAAACGAAATGCAGCGCGCCAGTTTGCGTGCCGAACTTTCGGTGCAAAAAGAATTTTGTTTCGATACCGAAACAACAGGCTTAAACACACATCTGGCTGAAATTGTCTGCCTCTCGTTCTCATTCAGGAAACACGAAGCGTATTGCGTTACTTTACCTGCCGACCAAAACGAAGCACAAAAAATTTTAGATGAATTCAGGGAAGTTTTTGCTGACGAAAAAATTACTAAAATCGGGCAAAATATTAAGTTCGATATTTTAATGCTGAGCAATTACGATGTGGAAGTAAAAGGGAAATTGTACGATACAATGCTGGCACACTACCTCATTCAGCCCGATTTAAAACACAACCTCGATATGTTGTGCGAGCAGTTTTTGAATTACAAAAAGGTACCCACCGAAGATTTAATTGGGAAAAAAGGGAAAAACCAGCGGGGAATGCGTTCGGTGCCCCTCGATAAACTGCGCGACTACTCGTGCGAAGATGCCGATTTAACCTTTCAGCTAAAACAGGCAATCGACCCGGAACTTAATAAAGCCGGAGTTGCCACCGTTTTTACCGAAATTGAAATGCCACTAATTCCGGTGCTTGTTCATATGGAAAATGCAGGGGTGAAAATTAATGACGAAGAGTTAAAAGTTTTTGCCAAAAGTTTGCGTACACAAATTATTCAACTCGAAAAAGAGATAATTGAGCTGGCCGGTGTAGAGTTTAATGTGGCATCGCCAAAACAGTTGGGCGTTGTTCTTTTCGAAAAATTAAAGATAGACACAAAGGCAAAAAAGACAAAAACCAAGCAGTATTCAACCGCCGAAGAGGTTTTGGTGCGGCTAACCGACCGCCATCCCATTGTTCAGAAAGTACTCGATTTCAGAGGGTTAAAAAAACTGCTTTCTACTTATGTCGAGGCGCTGCCCTTGCTCATTAATCCGAAAACGGGGAAAATACACACTTCATACAATCAGGCAATTGCAGCAACCGGACGGTTAAGTTCGGTAAATCCGAATTTGCAAAACATACCAATACGAACTAAAAATGGCCGCGAAATGCGAAAAGCATTTGTTCCGTCAGACGAGAATCATATTTTTCTTTCGGCCGACTATTCGCAAATTGAGTTGCGAATAATGGCTGCGTTAAGTGGCGACGAAGAGATGCAAAAAGCATTTAACGAAGGAAAAGATATTCACGCAATTACTGCATCGAAAATTTATAATGTACCGGTTGAAGAGGTGAATGAAGAGATGCGACGAAAAGCAAAAACCGCAAACTTTGGAATTATTTACGGTATTTCGGCATTTGGCCTTTCGCAACGGTTAAATATTACGCGTAACGAAGCCAAAAAATTAATAGACGGTTACTTCGAAAGCTTCCCAAAAATTAAAGATTTTATGGATAAACAGATTGATTTGGCAAGAAATCAAGGTTTTGTTCAAACAATTAAGGGCCGAAAGCGTTATCTTAAAGAAATCAATTCTGCAAATGCCGTTGTACGGGGAATAGCAGAACGAAATGCAATAAATGCACCTATACAGGGGTCGGCTGCCGACATTATTAAATTGGCAATGATTTCGATTTACCGACAACTAAAAGAGAAGAAATTAAATTCGAAAATGGTACTTCAGGTTCACGATGAATTAAATTTCGATGTAGAAAAAAGCGAATTAAAAGTAGTGCAGGAGATTGTAAAAAACGAAATGGAAAACGTGTTGGATATTGGAGTTCGGTTAACAGTTGAAATGAATGCTGCTGATAACTGGCTCGATGCACATTAAAAAATATGATTTATAAAATAGAAACAGAAGAGGATTACCAAAAGGCAGTGCTGAGGTTTATGGAACTTTGCCAGGGGCCAAAAGATACTTCCGAGGTAAAAGAGATGTATTTGCTTATGGATTTAATGGGCAAATACGAAAGGGAAAATTGTTCGGTAAATTAACCGGCAGGTTCGCTGTTTCTGTTTATATTGAATTCAAAGAATAAAAGGCTTTTCGAACAGCTTCATTGTAGCTCTCCTCACTTTTTGCTTTTTTTACTGCTTTAAAAATTTTCTTTTGGTTGGGAAAACTGTAGCTAAAATAACTCCAGAATTGTGTCATTTTATTAATTACATTCCCCGGGTTATCCATTGTTTCGGTATATCCTTCGTACATTAACCGGTGAAACTCTTTTAATTTCGTTGCTCTTTCTTCATCAGTAAAACTGCGGTTTTTTATTTCGGCCGGTAAAAACGGATTCATTAAAACGCCCCTTCCCAACATCCATTTCTCTGTTTCGGGAAAAAGTAATTTTCGTTTTTCAAATGCTTCAACCGAAAAAATATCGCCATTGTAAACCGGCTTGTTTTTAAGGTTCTCAACAGCAAACCGAAAGGCCCACTCGTTTACGGCTCCTTTGTAAAGCTGCCCGGCAATACGCGGGTGCAAAATAACTTCGGTTAATGGATAGCGGTTTAACAGCGGAACAACGGTTTTTATCTCGTCGGGAGAAATTAATCCGGCACGTAATTTTACCGACAGTTTTAAATCGGTTTGCGCAAAAAATGAGTCGAGCATCTTCTCTATTTCATAGGTGTTATTTAAAAGTCCGGCTCCCTTTCCGCGTTTGGTCACCATTGGATACGGACACCCCAAATTAAGGTTAATTTCGTTGTAACCGGTGGTTTTTAAATAGGATGAGAGAAACAGAAACTCATCGGTATTTTTTGCAAGAACCTGAGGAATTACACGCTTTTGAGAGTTGTTATTCAAAGCCGTTTCGCGCTTGTGTTTCGATAAAATTGTATTGTTCTTTACCGAAATGTACGGAATAAAAAAGGCATCAATATGAGAAAAAACCGCTGCATATGCTTTGCGATAAACGAAGTCTGTAAATCCCTGAATAGGAGCAAGATAAATCGTCATAAAACGAGTGTTCTCTTAAATTTAAAATCCGATGATGCTTTTCTATAAAACATCGAAATCAAAAATAAACATAATTCCCATTCTATTGGTATCTTTGCAACTTGAAAAAATAACCGGAAGGTTTTAATATGGTTGAGGCAACACATACATTACATATTTTCTCTGAATTTGTACCAGCAAGTAATACCGGTTTGCTACAAAACAATGTGGCCTCCGACACAATCTCCCGGCACAATTCAGCTGCCAAACAGGCAAAACATCGCCAACGGCAAAGCAATAAAAATCTTTTAATCGGCGGGTCGCAATATATTCAACCAAAAAACAACGTAAAACTGGTAACATCGGTTAAAGCAAAAAACAATGTTTTACAACTGCCAGTTCGCGAAAAAAAAGAGTTAAATACCGATTGGATTACTGTATTATTTATTGTGGCTCTGGTTTTATTTGCAACGGTTCGTATCTCTTCAACCCGTTATATTCGGTTTTTGTTTCAGTCTGTTATTAATTACACCACCTCTTTTCGGCTTTTTCGCGAAAAAAAATATCCCATTCCTCACGGAGCAACACAACTCGATATTATCTTTTATTTTATCTTTTCACTATTTATTTATCAGGTCGAAGAAATTTTTAATTTAGAATTTGCAAGCCAAAATATTCTGCTATTTCTTATCACTTTTGGGTCGGTTTTAAGTTACTTTTTTCTGAAAAAAGTTCTTTATTATGCCGTTGGATTGATGTTCGAAAGCGTTTCGGAGACCAACGAGTACCTGTTTAATATCGATATTTTTAACAGATCTTTAGGAATTGTACTGTTCCCGATAGTTGCATTAATTAATTATTACCCAGCCGATAACCCTTTAATAATGGTGTATGCAGGCCTACTTGCAACTGTTGTTTTTTACATTTTATTGCTCCAAAGAGGGGCTAATATTTTATTGAAAAAACAGTTTTCGATATTTTATCTCTTTTTATACCTTTGTACCCTTGAAATTTTACCCTTGCTTTTAATTTATAAAGTAGTTGTAATTTAGGGAGGGGATAAAGTATTATCATTAAAAGCAAATTGTTTTGAAGGTCAAAAGTATTTTAGTTTCACAGCCAGCACCAAGTACTGCACGATCGCCATATTTTGAATTGGCGGAGAAGAGTAATCTTAAAATAGACTTTCGGCCGTTTATTCAGGTTGAAGGTATTTCGGCAAAAGAGTTTCGGCAAACCCGAATTCAAATATTGGATCACACTGCAGTAATTTTTACAAGTCGTACAGCAATCGACCATTTCTTTAGAATTGCAAAAGAGATGCGCGTTACCGTTCCCGATTCAATGAAATATTTTTGTATTTCGGAAGCAACAGCTTTTTACCTGCAGAAATACATTGTATATCGCAAACGGAAAATTTTCTATGGAAATGGAAAATTTGCCGATCTTGCCGTAATTATGAGAAAGCACAAAGATGAGAATTTTCTTGTTCCGCTTTCCGACATCCATAAGCAAGATATTCCAAAAGTTCTTGAAAAAGAAGGGGTTAAGTTTACAAAAGCTGTGTTGTATCGTACCGTTAGCAGCGACTTAAGCGATTTAAGTAACATTAAATACGATATTTTGGTATTTTTTAGTCCTTCGGGAATAAAGTCGCTTTTTCAGAATTTTCCCGATTTTGAACAAAACGATACACGAATTGCCTGCTTTGGCCCTGCAACAGCAAAAGCAATAAAGGAGGCCGGTTTGCGGTTAGATATTCAGGCACCAACTGCACAGGCACCATCGATGACAATGGCGTTGGAGCAATACATAAAAAAGAATAAAAAATAGAATATTATAAATTATCGGAAAGGCTGTCTGTCAACCGACTGACGGCCTTTTTTGTTTAAATGAATACGTTTACCCAAAATAGCAACGATAAAAAGTGGAAAGCAACTTTTAAAAAGGAAGAGCGGTTAACAAGCAAAAAAATAATCGACACGCTTTTTACCGAGGGAGATTCATTCCTCTCGTACCCTTTAAAAGTTGTTTTTATTGAAACAAAACTACCTTCAAAATTCCCGGTACAGGCAGCCTTCTCGGTGGGTAAACGAAATTTTAAACGGGCTGTTCACCGTAATTTAATTAAGCGTAAAATGCGCGAATCGTACCGGTTAAACAAGCAGACATTGTACAACTCATTGTCAGGGAAACAGGTGGCTGTTTTCTTTATTTTTGTGGGGAAAGAAATTCCCGATTTCCGGCAGGTTAATTCTTCAATTGAAAAAGGTATTAAAAAATTAATAGCCGAGATTTCTTAAATGAGTCGGCGAAAATAGCGAGGTAGATAGAGAAACAACATCGTATTAATCGCCTTGATACATTAGGCAAAGGATTGTCTTTCTTTCAGTTGACAGTTAGAGAAGGAGAGGGGAGAGTTTCATAAGAAACTGATTATTAAACCATATTTTATACTTGTAAGAAAATAGTGTTACGGCTATGATTGAAGTAGTTGATTTGTTATTGAAAAAAATCTTCAAGCACGATACATATTGGTATTATCCGCAGATTTTTCAATTTGACTAAAAAACACAACGTTTTATTTTGAGAATAAACAGGTTAATAAGAATTAAAACTACACATTTCATCTACGGGCTTTCTGGTTTTCTGACGGAGCTTATAATCTTTGGGTGCGTAACCCAACGAAATTACCAGTCCAATGCGTTTCTTTTTTGGGATGTTAAGAAGTTGTTTAATTTTCTTTTCGTTGAACCAGCCCATCATACAGGTTCCCAAACCCAGTTCGGCTGCCTGAATACAGAAATGCTCGGCAGCAATCCCAATATCGATTAACGGAAATTCGCGGTTTTTAACGCTTCCTCCTATTTGAGTTATTAATCGTGGTTTTTCTATTACAAGCACTGCCAACACAGGCGACTGCAACGTAAATTTATTAAATGCAACTAACTTGCTAAAGGTTGCGTTGGCCACTTTATCTTTTAACTCCGGCTCGTCGACAATGATGAGTTTCCAGGGTTGAGAGTTACTTGCCGAAGGCGCAATTCGTACCGATTCAATGAGCTTGTCCAGTTTCTCGCGCTCCACCGGTTTGTTCTGGTATTTGCGAACGCTTTGTCGCCGCGTAATTAATTCCTGAAAATTCATAAGCATATAATTAAATTAATTGTTTTCAATAATCCTTCCGAGAAACACCTTCATATTAAAAATTGGCTTTCGTTAAAATGTTCTCTATGCCCGTTTTATTTTGAACACTTCTTGTTGCGTGCGAAAATACAATATTTTTAAACAAACAGACGAAGCAATAAAACCAGAGATTCTTTTTTCTGAACGTAAAACAATTCAGCAAATTAAATGTTAGAGTTGAACAATTAAAAACAAAAAGAGATGAAGCATATAATAGATATGGCCTGGAAAGATAAAATTGCATTTGAAACCGATATGGATGGACACAAAGTTATTATCGACGCAACCGAGAAAACAGGAGGAAGCGATTTAGGCCCGCGCCCTAAAAAACTGATGCTTACTTCGTTAGCCGGATGCACCGGAATCGACGTTGTTTTAATCCTTAAAAAAATGAAAGTGGTTCCCGATGCGTTTAATGTTATTGTAGAGGGAGAACTCTCGGAAGGATATCCGTCGTATTACAAAAAAATTAATGTTATCTACCAATTTAAGGGAAAAGATTTGCCTATAAAAAAACTGGAGAAGGCCATAGAGTTGTCGGAGACAAAATATTGTGGCGTTAGTTATGTTTACCGGAAAGCAATTGAAATGTCCACCGAAATACGGATTGTGGAATAATAATTTCTTTTAAAATTCCGAAAACCTATCTGAATTGAGTATGTTTTTTGCTCATTAATGGCGTTATAAAAGACTGCCCGATATCTTTTACAAACGTGCGTTGCAGTAAGAACATTGAATTTTTACAACCCACCGAATATTCGTTTCTGAATGAATTCAGAATTCCTTGCAATCGAAGTTCTAATTCGTTAAAAATTTTGTTTGAATCAACCCGATTTTTTGTAATTTCGATTAAAATAAATTACAAAATATGCTTAAGTCAATAAATCCAACAACAGGGAAAACCATTCAAACATACGAGTCTCATTCAGAAAAAGGAGTTGAAAAGATTATCAATTCGGTTGATAAAAGCTGGTACCACTGGCGTACAACAACATTTGCACACCGCAGTGAGTTAATGCAAAATCTGTCGAGTTTACTAAAAAGCAAAAAAGAAGAACTTGCCCGGCTAATGGCTTTAGAAATGGGTAAAGTAGAAAAAGAGGGCATTGCCGAAATAGAGAAGTGTGCCTGGGTTTGCGATTATTATGCAGAGAATGCAGAACTTTTTTTGGCCAACGAAGATATTTCAACCGAAGCAACGCGCTCGTTTATTTCGTACCGGCCCTTGGGAACCATTTTAGCTATTATGCCGTGGAATTTCCCTTTCTGGCAGGTTTTCCGGTTTCTTGCACCTACGTTAATGGCCGGAAATACAGGCGTTTTAAAACATGCCAGTAATGTTCCGGGCTGTTCTCTTGCAATTGAAGAGATTGTGCGTGAAGCCGGTTTCCCCGAGAATGTATTTCGCTCGTTATTGATAGGAAGCTCGCAGGTTAAAAAGGTAATCGAGCATCCTGCAATAAAAGCTGTTAGTTTAACCGGAAGTACACCTGCCGGGAAAAGTGTTGCAGCAATTGCCGGTGGCCAGTTAAAAAAATGCGTCTTGGAATTGGGTGGCAGCGACCCGTACGTAATTCTGAAAGATGCCGATTTAAAAGATGCTGCAAAACGGTGTGCCGCCGGAAGACTGCTAAATGCCGGTCAGAGTTGTATTGCTGCCAAACGATTTATTGTTGTTGAAGATGTTTATGCCGAATTTCTGGAATACTTTACCCACGAAATGAACAGTGCTTATTTTGGCGACCCATGCGAAAAAGAGACGACAATGGGACCAATGGCGCGAACCGATTTACGCGACGAACTGCATAAACAGGTTGTCGATTCGGTAAAAAAAGGAGCCGAAATTATTTTGGGTGGCGAGATTCCTGCACGTCCCGGAGCATTTTATCCGCCAACAATTTTAGAAAATGTAAAACCCGGAATGCCGGCATACGAAGAGGAGTTGTTTGGCCCGGTTGCTTCGGTTATGAAAGTGAAAGATGAAAAAGAGGCAATAAAAATAGCCAACGATACTGAATTTGGACTCGGTGCCGCAGTTTTTACAAACAATATTAAAATGGGCGAAAATATTGCTGAAATTTCGTTGGATGCCGGCTGCTGTTTTGTAAACGATTTTGTACGTTCCGACCCCCGTTTACCGTTTGGCGGAATTAAAGAGAGTGGTTACGGACGAGAACTTTCGGCACACGGAATTAGAGAATTTGTAAACATTAAAACCGTAGTTGTAAAGTAATTGTTAGTTTTACATTAAGTTGTAAGACAAAACCGAATGAAAAAAAATTTTTTTCTGATACTATTTTTGAGTTATCTGCTATTGCTAAACTCGTGTACATTTCAAACCCATTCTTTTGAAAGAGAAATTCAATTTAACGATAACTGGAAATTTATACGTAAAAATATTTCAGGTGCAGAAAAAACAAGTTTCGACGATTCGGACTGGCGTACATTAAAAATTCCACACGATTTTAGCATTGAAGATTTACCAGAAAGGGCAGGTGTTAAGCAGATTGGGCCATTTTCGGAAGCAAGTGCAGGTGGTGCATCAACAGGGCATTTTGTGGGAGGCACTGCCTGGTATCGCAAACATTTTACATTAAAAAAGGAGGATTCGGAAAAGAGAATAACCGTTCTTTTCGATGGCGTTTATATGAATGCCGATGTTTGGATAAACGGAAAATATTTGGGAAACCATCCGTATGGTTATACTGCGTTTTCATTCGATTTAACAAACTATTTAAACGCGACAGGCGAAGAAAATGTGTTGGCGGTAAGAGTGAAAAATGAAGGCGAAAACTCGCGTTGGTACAGTGGCTCGGGAATTTACAGAGATGTAAAGTTGATAAAAACAGGTAGAATTTATGTTGCGTTGTGGGGCAATTTTATTACCACTTCTAAAATCTCGGCAAAAA
>JALUZN010000123.1 GCA_027011835.1 Draconibacterium sp.
AAAGAAAAACAAGTTGAGTTTTCTTTCATCTAAATATAGCTTATTATATTGAGAAAGAGTAAGGTTTGAATAAAAAACTGGAATGAAAAGAATGAAAATTAAGATAAGTATCGACAACGAATAAATTATAAAGCGAAAAATAATTCTATTCCTGTAATTGTGTGAAAATAGTTGCTAGTTGCTGGTTGCTTGTTACTTGGATCTAATGTCTAGTA
Organism: Draconibacterium sp.; assembly: GCA_027011835.1. Classification (GTDB taxonomy): domain Bacteria; phylum Bacteroidota; class Bacteroidia; order Bacteroidales; family Prolixibacteraceae; genus Draconibacterium. The sequence goes on from JALUZN010000123.1 coordinate 216, forward strand.
ATCTAAAAATCTAGCATTCTAGCAATCCAATAGTCTATTAATATTGTAAAACGTATCTTTGTAGCCTTGAATTTTTCAGATTATATACCATTTTATAAGCGAAATTTGCATTTGGCGTTTCCAATTGTTCTTTCGCAGGCGGGGCAGGTAAGTGTTTCGTTGGTCGATAATATGATGGTCGGCCACGTTGGAACGCCTGAACTTGCTGCTGCCTCTTTTGCCAACAATGTATTTATGATAGGAATGGTTTTTGGCATGGGAATTACAATTGGGTTAACACCTGTTGTTGGAAATGCGTTTGGCGAAGGCAAATTAACCGAAGTGGCCGCTTTGCTGAAAAATGGTGTAGTAACTCATTTCGCGGTAGCCATTCTTTTGTCGGTACTAATGTTTGGCATCTATTTTCTTTTACCGTTTCTTGGGCAGCCGGCAGAAGTTCTTACTCTTGCCGAGCCCTATTTCCTTTTGCTCTGTCTGTCGTATTTTCCGTTTATACTTTTTTTCTCGGTGAAGCAGTTTTTCGAGGGAGTTGGAAATACAAAAGTGGTGATGCAGATTACTTTAATTGCAAACGTTATAAATATTGGTGTAAATTACCTTTTTATCTTTGGAAAATTTGGATTCCCCGAATTGAGATTAGTTGGTGCCGGAATTGGAACTCTTGTTTCGCGAATAGTTATGCCATTGCTGTTTGTAATTTATATTCTCGCTATTCCTAAAATGAAAATCTATTTTTCGGAAGCACGTAAACAAGTTGTTCGGTTACCCAAAATTATATCGATTCTACGAATTGGTGTACCCATTGGAATTCAGATTGTTGTTGAAGTAGTAGCATTTGCAATTGGTGCCGTTATGATGGGGTGGCTGGGCGAAATACCATTGGCTGCTCATCAGGTTGCAATTGGTATGGCTTCGTTCTCTTACATGATTTCGTTGGGCATTTCGCAGGCAAATACAATACGGGTAAGTCATCAGATGGGGATTAAAGATTACCACGCAATGAAAAAGGCAGCTACTGCTTCCACCCATTTAGTACTTCTGTTTATGGTGTTAATGGGGGTTGTGTTTGTTGTTGGCCGTTACTATTTTCCGCTTCTTTTTACGGTCGATAAAGCTGTTGTTGATGTTGCTGCCGGACTGCTTGTAATTGCTGCAATTTTTCAGTTGTTCGATGGGTTGCAGGTAATTATGATGAGTACTTTGCGAGGAATGGCGGATGTGAAAATTCCCATGTTTTTTGCCTTTTTTGCTTATCTGGTTGTTGGTATTCCCACCAGCTATTTACTGGCATTTCCACTTCATCTTGGAGCGCGTGGTATATGGTTTGGCTACCTTGCCGGGCTGGCTGTTGCCGGTATTCTTTTCCTTATGCGGTTTAAATATATTATTCGAAAACTGACATAAAAAACGGGTTATCTTTTTTTGATAACCCGATTATTCATAGTTTAGTTTAGTTAGAACAGAAATCTTATTGGTTTAATAGAGAAAAGGTAATTTCTAAATAAGAATTCTAAATGTTCTTTTTATTAATGCGATGCTAATATAATACAAAATGTATATATATGTTAATCATTTTTTAATTATTTATTAAATTTTGTTAAAAAAGAAATTCAAAAGGTTTTTAACTGTTTGATTTATAGCGACAAGATACAAGCTTTGTTTTCCTGCTTTCCAGAATAGGACACCCTGAAAATCTTTACGGACAATTTCGTATAGTTTCTGCCGTTGTTCATCCCCATACCAAGAGCTTTTGTTTTACTTGCCTTGACACGGGTAACTGATAGGTTCTCTGATACATATTGTGGGCTAATTCTGCCGCTTTTTTTTGATGGGAGTGTAGATTTTATAGGAAAGAACGCATTCTAATTCTTTGTATATGGAGTGTTTTAATGTTGGTTTAGCTATTCAAAAAAATGAAAAATTGAATCCATGCTAAAAAATATTCAAGTTGTTTCTTCGGTTCTTTTATCTTTTGGCGGGCTTGTTTTTTTTCACATCTATTTATCTCATTTCTGCAACTCTTTTTTTTGTATTTTTGTATAACTCTTTAATAAAGTAGGTTGTTCGATTAAGTCTTGTTTCTTCCGTAGGAATTCCTTCGGAATAAAAATATAACAATCTATAAATTAAGAACTTTCATATAAAAGCTACAAGTTTAATATGTACGATATTATTGGCGATGTTCACGGGCATGCATCTTTATTGAAAAAATTGCTGCAAAAATTAGGCTATCAAAAAGGAGTAAATGGTTATTTTCATTCTGAGCGAAAAGCTGTTTTTGTTGGCGATTTTATTAATCGTGGTAACGAAATCAGAAAAACAATAAAGCTAATTCGAAAAATGGTGCAGAGCGGAAATGCCTATGCAATTCTTGGTAATCACGAAATAAATGCTATTCTTTTTTATTTAAAAGATGCCAATGGAATGCCACTTGTAAAAGAACCCAGAAAAAGCTATTTATCGTTAATAAAAACCATAAACGAGTATGTTGATCGTCCGGTACAATGGGAAAAACATATACGTTGGATGAGTACTCTGCCACTTTTTCTTGAGTTGGATAATTTGCGCTTTGTACATGCGTGTTGGTCGGATAAAGCAGTTGGAATAATAAAACAGTCGCTCGACAAAGAACAAGAAAAAAGCAATATTTTTCGTGAATATTACAACAATCCAAAGTCGGAGTTAAGCCGAAGTATTTCAGTGTTAACAAAAGGTATCGATTTTAAAATGCCGGGCGATTTAAAAGTGGTTAACAACAAAGGAACAACACCGCTTTCGTTTCGCTTAAGCTGGTGGGAGAATCCACGGGAAAAGACATTCAGGCAAATGTCGTTTGAAAACAAATTTAAATTGCCGCAATATACAATTCCGCAGGAGATACTTCCCGAAACATTTTTTTACTCCGAAAATGAACCTCCTGTTTTTTTCGGGCACTATTGTAGAATAAAAGGGCCGCACGTTATAAAATCAAATATTTGTTGTGTCGATTCGTGTGTTTCGCGAACAAAAATGTTGACTGCCTATTCGTGGAATGGAGAAAAAGAGCTCGATGTAAGAAATTTAGTGCAGGTTAAATCAATTTCTTAACAGATATGCATCTGTAAATCAGTAGTTTATAGTTTTTTTGAAAAAAAATATTTTTTGTATTGTAGGAAAAAAAAGAAAGTATATATTTGCATCACCTTTTGAG